>NZ_JBJPHU010000287.1:0-1211 GCF_052939515.1 Phormidesmis sp. 146-33 | reverse complement strand
CTGACTCACCATGTGAGCGTGAACCCAAACCCCTGCCATTTCACCATAGGGCGTGTCAAAGCTGTCTCTGGCAACGGGAGCCGTGTAGCCAATTAGAACGATGCGAGCGCACCATGTCCGCCGTTACCTGTCCATCTAGCACTTGCTGAAGCAATATTTTTTGTCCGGGTGGTGCAGCGCGATAGTTCAGCATGATTTGATTGGTTGCATCTACTGGTCTGTCAAAGTTAGATTGAGGGATAATCAGGGGATGAAGTCCTAGGTTGAAATGATCATGCCTCAAAAGAAATACATCGTTTCCCTCAAAGCTGAAGAACGGCAGTTTCTAGAACACTTTACCACCACTGGAAAAGCGTCAGTCGCTGCCGTTAACCTCTACTCAGAAAGCAGGGGCATTGGGTCAGTCTTTCTTCTTCAAGCTGAATTTTCCCACGCATGACTCAACCCATTTCATGAAGAGACCTTCTACCAAACAGTTTGGGTGCATTCTCAACTAGCTCCTTTAGAACCAGAAACCTGATCGAGTGCTGGGAGAAAAGATAGCCGAAAGGACAAAGACTAATCTAATTGACGGTTAGACAGGGCTTTTAAGGCTTTTATCGAGCGATTACAGACTTCAACAGTCAGCCGCAGGCGCAAACAGGGTGCGTTTGTGAACTCGCGATGTAGCTGTAGCAATGTCATGCCCTTCAAGGGTGTAAACTTTGCCATTTTTACGGGTAATTTCAGGCTGGCGGCAAGTCCAATCTGAAGGACTCGCGCTGCTGCATGGCTATTCTCGCTCACATCCTTATTGCAAAGGACAACAAGCCATGTTTCAAATCCACAAGCTGAGTCAACAATCTTTCCATTCTCGACCTTCAATCTCACCTGCAACGGACAGCAATCAATTAGCAGTGGGGGGAGGAAACCTATGGCGCTCCTAATTACTCGTTCTTCCCCTGCATCTCAAAAGGCTAAGTTTGCTCAACAGATTCAACAGGAGTTTGTTGAGGGCAGCGCGATCGCACCCGTCCTCTATCAATGCGCCACCCAACTGGTTGCAGATACAGAACTACTTGCGGGGGGTGATGTTGCCTACCCAATTCATGAGACCCTCAACTGGAAGCTGACTCGCTTTGGGCATCAAGCGCGCACTACTTTATATGCCGTTTTACTCACCCAGGAAGACGGTTCCTGCTGGCAAGCCAAACTTAGTTGTCCGCGACGGA
>NZ_JBJPHU010000090.1:0-29499 GCF_052939515.1 Phormidesmis sp. 146-33 | reverse complement strand
CAGGGATGACAACAAATATTAAAAAGCGCTCAAATGACCTTTAGAGGGCTGGTACTTCTGCCCCCAAGCTGCCAATTCTGAGGAACTTTTAGATAGGCGTGAATTCGATGAGAGATTTTCGCTTCGGTGTTTACGTCTTCTGCCCCCCAACCCCCCAATTTTGGGGGACTTTTAGACAAGCGTGCTGATGTAAAGTTCCTCACGGGCAGGGGGGTGGAGGGCAGTTAGAATTTTTAACGACGAAGCGTTTCATCGAATTCTAGGGAAAGTTTTTTACTAGAGCGATCGCATCCAATACCGTTCTTGATGTTGATTGACTGACAAAACTTTTGGAAGCCCTAATCTGTTGGTGGTTGACTAGCGAATGAAATCCGAAGCTATTCAAGGTTTTATTAATCCGCGAAGGTGGATTTTGTTCTCATAGCTGCGGTTTTAACTGCCAAGCAAGAAGTTTTGTCAGTCAACCGGGTTCTAAATGGGATGTTACTCGCCTTTTGTTCCGGTCATGCCCATGATTTCATAGCCCGCATCGACGTAGATCACCTGCCCTGTAATGCCGCTCGATAGGTCGCTACACAAAAACGCGGCTGTGTTTCCAACTTCTGTTTGAGTGACGGTTCGCTTGAGAGGAGCTACCGCTTCGACGTGGTGAATCATATCTAAGATGCCACCTACCGCAGAGGAGGCCAACGTGCGAATGGGGCCGGCTGAGATGCCATTGACGCGAATATTTTGCCCTCCTAACTCATAGGCGAGATAGCGGACATTCATCTCTAGTGCCGCCTTTGCAATCCCCATGACGTTGTAGTTTGGAATCACCTTCACGCCGCCTAAATAGGTCAACGTCACAATGCTTCCCCCTTCTGTCATCAATGGTTTTGCCGCTCCAGCCAGCGTGATCAGCGAATATGCACTGATATCCAGAGCCGTGTTGAAGCCTGCACGAGACGTTTTGCTAAAGTCGCCCGACAGATCATCTTTGCTGGCAAATGCCAAACAGTGAATCAGAATGTCTAGCTTGCCCCAGCGATCGCGCACCGTCTCAAACGTGGACTGCACCTGAGCATCATCCTGAACGTTGAGCGGCAAAAACAGGCTGGGTTGCAGCGGCTCGACCAGTTCGGCGACTTTTTTCTCCATCTTGCCCTTTTCGTCAGGTAGATAGGTAATGCCAAGATTTGCCCCGGCTTTGTGGAGTTGTTGGGCAATGCCCCAGGCGATCGATTTGTTGTTGGCGATCCCAGTCACTAAGGCATTTTTTCCGGTCAGGTTCAGCATAGATGTCTATCTCAAGGGCAACTATGAGAATACTCAAAGATGGGACGTTGGGGAATAGTAGTGGGTGGTTTGGTTTAGGGATGAGGGATGAGGGATGAGGGATGAGGGATGAGGAGAGATCGTAGGGTGGGTACTGGCTACTATCCCTGAGTTAGTGACGTTTAATCTAGAGTCAAGTCATTGAGGTTCATTTGCTTTGGTGTAAAAGGCTTCTGTCCCCTGACCCTCCAATTCTGGGAGACTTTTAGACAAAATCTCTGGTTCAAAGTTCCTTTTTGATGAAGGATTTGGGGGACTGCCTGGGTTGATAATCGTAGTGAAAGGTTTCGTCGAATTTACATTGCACTAAAGTTTTTAAGGCATTTGTGTAGGAAGTTCGATCGCCCTTCTAATGAGTTTCAGCAGTCGCTAGTTTTGTAACGTTGTTTTTTGTGCGGCTTTGAGCGCTTTTGCGAACACGATCGCTCTTGCGGGTTCCGCCTGCCATTTCATATTCGCGGCTATCGTTACCATATTTGGCACTTACGCCATTCAGGAGTTGGTCGAGCAGGTCGCCCAGGTTGCGTTCCATTTGGTCGATTTCCTGTTTGGCAAGGTCGAGGGATGCGATCGTGGTGTTGTAGTCATTCAATTTGGTGTGTAGCTGCTTGATCTGCGTTTCGAGGGTTGAGAGATTGCGATCGCTACCAAAGCTCAGATCAGGATCGATGGCTTTGAGCTTCAAGATCCGCAGTTGTCCTTTGTCGAGAATGCGTGAGGTGCGTTGGGCGCGTGGCATCGTAGATGGTTCCTTTCCAGGATTCTGTACCGTTCTAGTTTGTCTTGAGTCGTTGGGAAAGTGATTGAGTGGTTCGCGCAAAAGATTGTGTTGTTTTTGAGAAGTTTGATGGTCACATCTCATGGTTTTCCACAGCGATGAGGCGACGATGAGTAGTTTTGCTGAGAAAATCGGGGCGTTTGTGGTGAAGGTCGTGATGTTCGTGGCGAATGTCGTAATGTTCGTGGTGAATGTTGCGGTTTTCACGAAGAACGTTGTCGCGATCGTCATGACGGACTGAACGGATACGACGACAAGCTGAACGGACACAACGACAAACGAAACGGATACGGTAACAGGTTGAACGGATACGACGACAAACCAAACGGATAACGGTCTAGCTGCGAATGGAATGGAATCGATTTACGGGTTGGAGAATTTGCATTTGACTTCGATCTCAAAGTTGCCTTCGCTCGTCGCTTCTGCCAGAAAGGGAATGCCTGTTTTTCCGCCAATCTTTAAGCCAAATTTTAGATTTACTTCCTCAATGTGTTCTGTGCCAAAGTTTTTGAAGGCTCCGATCGCATAACGGGTATACGCCTGGATTGCTTGATGGACTTCGACCATCTCGACTAAGACGGCTTGGGGGTCGATGCCGTAGCCCTCACGATCGGGGTCGTCTAAAGAAGGGGAGGGAGCGGAAATGTCGGCAGCATCGTCTTTGAGTGCAACATAAATGGTGTAGGTTTCGCCGCTTTCTTCTCGGATTTGTAGGGGCTGGATCTCTGACATGGGGACTCTCCGAATAGGGGCAATGATGTGGGGTTTCTATTAAAGGAAGTATAAAATACGCTCAGTTCGTTTTTTCTGATTTATGGCTCGATACGCGCTTGTCGTCGGCATTGATAGCAATCTGGCTCCATTGAAATCGTTGAGTAAAACGAACGGAGATGCAACCGCGATCGCAGATCGGTTCCATCGTTATGGGGGCTTTGTCGAGGTCAAGCGGCTGATTGGGGCGGTGACGCAGAAGCAATTAGAAGAGGCGCTTCAGACGTTGCTGCTGGATCAGGCAGAACGGCATGAGGTCGTGATTTATTACACAGGGCATGGGTTTCCGCTGGTCGAGAGTTTTGGCAAGAAGCGGGTTTATCTGGCTCCATCAGATTGCAGGGTTCGGGGGTTGGATGGGCAGATCGTGCATCAAGATCTGGGGATTCCGCTAGAAGGACTGAATGATCTGATTCGGGGCACAAATTTGAGTAGTTTGGTGGTGCTGTTGGAGTGTTGCTATGGCGGGAGTCTGCTAGAGAATCGCCTCATCCGCGAGACGATGACGGCATTCACCAAGACGGACTATTTTTTGATTGCGGCGTGCCGGGAGTTTGAGCAGGCTTATGCGTTGAAGAGTCAAAACCACAGCATTTTTACGACGGCACTGCTAAAGGGATTGGAGGAGAAGAACGATCGAGGTCACGTGACGACAGGAAAGCTGTTTGATTTTATTGCGGGTGAATTGCAAAACAGCGGACAGGAACCGTTTTATTTAGGGGGTGGTCGATCGCTCACCTTGGTGAGTTATCAAACCGCCGCACCTGTGCCCGTCAAAATTGATGAAACGAATCCGTATCAAGGGCTGTTGGCGTTTACTGCGGCGACGGCAAAGTTTTTCTTTGGGCGCGATCGGGTCGTGCAAGATTTGGTGGCGGCGTTGGCTCGATCGAACTTTGTGCCGTTGATTGGGGCAAGTGGCAGCGGGAAGTCTTCGGTGGTGCGGGCGGGGTTGATTCCTCGGTTGGAGGAGTTGGGCTGGCGAGTCTTGGAACCGATGACACCAGGGACAGAACCGTTGGAGACGTTGCGATCGCAGATTTCCAGTCTGTACGTCGGCGATGTGATTGATGCTCCTGTTTCACAGTGTCGTCCCTCGATTCCAGGGGATGAACCCATTTTGCTAGTGGTCGATCAGTTTGAGGAAATCTTTACGCTGTGTCGCGATCGCGCTGAGCAATCGGAGTTTATCAATCTGTTGTTGAATCTGCCGGAGTCAGGACGGATTAAAGCTGTGATCACAATGCGGGCAGATTTTGTGGAGGCTTGTTTGGCGAATGTGGCACTAACGCAGGCTCAGACGAATGCAGTGTGGTTAGGCGCGATCGCAGGGGCGGATTTGGAAGCCGCGATCGTCAAACCAGCCGCAATGCAGGGGATGACGCTGCAAGCTCGACTTTTGGCACAGATTTTGCAGGATGTGGAGTCAGAGGAGAATTGTTTGCCGCTATTGGAGTTTGCCTTGCAGCAGTTGTGGGATCTGCGATCGCATACTGAATTAACCGTTGCTGCCTATCAGAAATTGAATGGCGTGACAGGAGCGCTGAATGCTCATGCTGAGGAGATCTACAAACAACTTGCAGCCCGCAAGCAAGAAGAGTGGGCAAAACGAGTGTTGTTGCGGTTGGTGCGAACGGGAGAAGGAACGAAAGATACTCGTCAGCGACAAGCTAAGGCAGATCTTTTATTGATGGGAAAGGATGCGGGGGAGAAAGAAGCGATCGCATCTGTGATCAGTACGTTGGTTGATGGGCGATTGTTAGTTAGTAATCGAATCGATCAACAAGATGTGATTGACTTGAGCCATGAAGCTTTGATGCTCTCTTGGAAGCGGTTTGTCGGATGGCGAGAGAGCGATCGTGAGACGCGACGGCTGGTGGACAAAATTGAGGATGCCAAGCGAGAATGGCAGGCAGAGGGGAAGCGGAAATATCTGCTAGATGGGCGATTGCTGAGGGATGCTAGACGATTGCTCAAAGACAAGCCAGAAAGTGTGTTAGGGGCGAAGGCGTTTATTCAGAAGAGTTTGTGGTGGAGGCGATCGCAGTTAGCAGGCTTATTGGTGATTCCAGTTTTAGTGTTGGGACTTCCAGCCGAGTATTTTTGGCGAGAGCAGGTAGTGAAGCAGGATTATGCGCGAGTTAGACTTCTTGAAAATGGCGATCCAGAGGAAAAATCAGCAGTGATTAATCTTGCTGGAGGATGCTGGGTAGAAAAACCTTTTCACTCAATTCCGCAATATTTAAGAGAACGAGTCTTTGGGAATTGTCGGTTGCTCCAAGAAGTAAAGTTAGCAAAAGCCAACCTCTATTACGCGAATTTGAGCGGTGCCGACCTCGGCGGAGCGAATTTGAGCAGTGCCGACCTCGGTGAAGCGAATTTGAGCGGTGCCGACCTCAGGTCTGCGAATTTGAGCGGTGCCAACCTCATATCTGCGAATTTGAGCGGTGCCGACCTCAATAGTGCAAGTTTGAGCGGTGCCTACCTCATTAGTGCGAATTTGAGCGGTGCCCGCCTCTATCACGCGAATTTGAGCGGTGCCGACCTCAGTAGTGCGAATTTGAGCGGTGCCGACCTCCATAACGCAAATTTGAGCGGTGCCGACCTCAGAGCGAATTTGAGCGGTGCCGACCTCAGTAGTGCGAATTTGAGCGGTGCCGACCTCAGGGCTGCGAATTTGGAGAAGGCTAAGTTTGAATGTTTCGAGGACACAAACGAAAAAAATCAGAAGATACGTCGATGTCCTAATTTGAAAGATATCAAATGGAACAAGAAAACAAAGTGGCGAGGCATTCAAGGCTGGGAAACCGTCGAAAACATTCCCCCTGCGCTGAAGAAGCAATTAAACCTTAAGAATGTAAAATGAGCAGCACATCAAATTGACTTGGGATTCTACGTCTCCAGCACAGCAAAGCAGAGATGCAACCACAGCATGATCGATCGTGACTTGACTCTCGACTCAAGACACCTTGCCAAACACCTGCCCAACACCCCACAAATGCAAAAGCTCCTAGAGCGAGAAGGTAGCGTCCATCTCTTCCACGATCGTGCCACCCTCGAAACCGTTGCCGCAGCCATCTTACAGAACGGCGAATTTACAGGAACCCTACGTGGACACGATCGTTACGGACTCTACTTCGCAGAGCCTATTGGCTATCGACTCGACGCAGACGGCAACCAAACTCCACTCTATTATGGAGAAATGAAGATCAAAGGAGACAAATATCATGTTATCCCCCGCACTCGCCCTAGCCGATAACTGGGACTTCACAGAACTGTGGGTCGATCCAACCGCCTCTCCTCCCTACGTTCTGATCCTGCTCTGCGACGAACAGGAGAACTGTAGCATCTACGATCCAGCACAAAACTATCAAGTTGTCTTTACCGGGTCTTCCTACCAAGACGCAAAACTGTGGCTCCTCGAAGATGAATACGAGCGAGTTGAAGGACAACTCAAAGCCGAAAAAGTCGCCTAACCCTCCCTCGCTGCAAGCTAGAGTATATTTAAGTATCTGTTCAGGATTTACTGCGGTTGCTACGCAGTTCCCAAAGCGGTAATCGCCACCATCCCAGCCTCAACGACCCCCACAATCCCGCCGCGATCGAAGCCTGCGAAGTCTGCCGCAAGTACGTCTGGAGCCGAGAAAAGTAAGAATTCTAGATTAGATTACGCCTCTGGGTCGTATTCAACGCAGATCACCAGACCCGCTAACAATTCTTTCAGTCGATCGAGTTCAATTCGCCCAATCCGGCTCACAAAGCGTTCAGTTGAAACACTCCGAACCTGCAAAACATTGCCAGCAGAATCGAGATCGAGTCCATTCTCCGATGTTGCAGGAATCCTCACCATAAAAGGACGTGTGCTGAACTTGTCTTGCCAAGTCGCGATCGGAATCACAATTCGCATCGCGATCGCACCATAGACATTCGAGCTAACCACCACCGCAGGACGAGTTTTCTGAATTTCTTGCCCTCTAGTCGGATTAAGATTAACCAGCCAAATCTCACCCCGTTTAGCGATCGACAAAACTAATCCTCCCAACCTTCCGTATCCAACCCTGAAAACTCAGTCAGTTCTGGATCAGTTTGAAAATCTTCTGCCATTGCATCTACATAAGGAGCAAGCAAGCGATCGCGCTCTCGAATCGGCAGCTTTGCGATTTGTTGAAGCGAAAAGGGCAGCGGTTCGAGTGAGAAACTATCTTTAGAGAGCGATCGAGCAAAATTCAGCACAGCTTCTTGTTGAGGAAAAGAAAGCGATCTAAGCGTTTCCAGTAAGGTTTGTTCAAGGGTTGCCGGATCTGCCATGCGTGTATTCCTCAGTCCTCATTCTATTTTATCAGCCAAGACTCACTCACCCCATTCTTAACGACATCGATACCTTCGCCACGATCGCAACCTACGAAGGAATACGAAATAAAATGAAGAAGCGTTTCCAGACCGAATTCAGCGATCGCTGTTAGCTCATGCTGCTGAAACAGGATATCCGATTGAGATGGTATTAGAAATGGCGATAAGTAGGTGGGTAAAATTAATTGTAAGATAGAGAGCCTACTAAATTCTCCGATTATGCCTGCCCCTTTACGCATTCTTCTCAATCCAGAAGAAGACCGTACCTTAACAGAACTGCGACTGGCTCCCCACCTACCCCAGCGGACTCGTGACCGTGCTCACATGCTGCGTCTCAACGCTCAGGGATGGAACGTGCCCGCGATTGCAGAACTGTTCGAGTGCCATCCTCATACCGTCAGGGCAACCTTGAGGCGATGGCAAGCAGGCGGGTTAGGGGGACTGTTTGAAGCAGCGGGACGGGGGGCAAAACCAAAGTGGCAAGCCTGCGACCTGGAGTACCTAACGCAGTGTTTAGAGCAGGAACCGCGCACTTACAACAGTGTGCAGCTAGCCAAGAAACTCAAACAAGAGCGGTTAGTGGATTTGAGTAGTGACCGATTGCGCCGATTGCTCAAAAAAAAAGCTACCGCTGGAAACGCACCCGACTGAGCCATGCTCACAAACAAGACCCCGTGAAAAAAGCCCTCAAGCAGGCAGACTTAGAGACCTTGAAGCGAGCCGCGCAGGAAGGGCATGTTGAACTGAAGTATCTGGATGAAGCAGGCTTTTGCCTGGAAAGTCCAGTTAGCTATAGCTATAGTCGGATTGGGGAGCAGAAACGAATGGAGCAACCCCCCAAGCGCTATGGCAACCGCATTAGCATTCTAGGGTTGTGGCAACCGCAAGAGCGGTTCGAGTACGCCTTAGCTCAAGGGGGCTTCAAGGGCGAAAGTTACATTAAAGTGATGGATTGGATTGCACACCAAGCCGCGCAGACTTTGACCCAAACGGGTCGTCTCACGGTGGTCGTGCAGGATAATGGCTCTCTTCATACCAGTTTGTTGGTGCGTCAGCAGTGGTCACGTTGGCAGGAGCAAGGACTGTTCGTTTTCTTTTTGCCGCCCTATTGTTCAGAGATGAATCCGATTGAAACCCAGTGGCATCAACTGAAAAGTCATGAAATTGCAGGACAACTGTTTGACAGCGAGTACGAGTTAGCGATGGCTGTTATGGAGGGAATGAAAGCTCGTAGCGAAATAGGGGAGTACTCCTTGGAGCGTTTTATATTTAATTGCACCTAGCTACTTAGCTGGGTTTCTAGACAGCGAGTGTATCAACTTTGCCGACTGCAATCCAGAGTACATTTGAAGCCTCTCGATCGGCATGGTTAGTTAGCTAACCTTTCAACTCGAAATAAAAAGGGGCAGAACGATGCCCACCCCAGTTCTTGGTTTTGATTTTCGGTCTTTGGTCTATTGAGTGGTTAGCACTTCAGAAGGCAAGCGGCGGAACTCTAGCCGCTCAGTTTCACCCACATCGACGAAAATGGTGTCCCCTTCGCTAAATTCGCCCCGTAGGATTGACTTGGCGATCGGCGTTTCCAATTCTCGCTGAATGGCTCGCTTGAGTGGACGGGCCCCAAATACCGGGTCGTAACCCACATCCGCCAAAAAGTCGAGGGCCGCATCCGATAGTTTGAGAGACATCTTACGATCGCTCAACCGCTCAGACAATCGCATCGCCTGAATCTTGACAATCTCGCGCAGTTCTGATTTTTGGAGACTGTGGAAGATGATGATTTCGTCAATCCGATTCAAGAACTCTGGACGGAAGCTCGATCGCATCGCCTCCATGACTCGTGAGCGCATTTCTTCGTAGCGATCGTCGTCTCCCGCTAGATCCAGAATGTACTGCGACCCGATGTTGCTGGTCATGATGATGATCGCGTTTTTAAAGTCCACGGTTCGACCTTGTGAGTCGGTGACGCGCCCATCGTCGAGAATCTGTAGCATCACATTGAATACGTCAGGATGCGCTTTCTCAATTTCGTCAAACAAAATCACCGAGTAAGGACGACGACGAACGGCTTCGGTCAACTGTCCGCCTTCTTCATAGCCAACGTATCCAGGAGGCGCACCGATGAGACGCGAGACGGCGTGTTTCTCCATATATTCGGACATGTCGATGCGTACCATTGCTTCTTCGGTGTCAAAGAGGTAAGCGGCGAGCGCTTTGGCAAGTTCAGTTTTACCTACACCAGTTGGGCCCAAGAAGATAAAGCTGGCCGTGGGTTTGTTGGGGTCAGCAAGTCCAGCCCGCGATCGCTGAATCGCATCCGCCACCGCTGTCACCGCTTCGTCTTGACCGATCACGCGATGATGCAGTTCGTCTTCTAAGGTCAACAGCTTTTGCATTTCTGACTCGACCAGTTTACTAAGCGGAATGCCCGTCCACTTGGAAATGATTTCTGCAATATCGGATTCGGTGACTTCGTTCCGCAGCAGTGATTTACCGCTCTTTTGGGTTTGGGCGAGTTGGTCTTCAATTTCTTGAAGCTGGCGATTGAGACTGGTCAGGGTGCCATATTTCAACTCGGCCGCTCGGTTCAAATCGTAGTCGCGCTCGGCTTGCTGAATTTCAGTATCGACGCGATCGATTTCTGCCTTCAACTCCTGTAGTTTGTCGCTTACGCCCTGTTCGGCTTGCCATTGAGCGTTAAAACGGCTTTGCTCTTCTTTGAAGTCAGCGAGTTCTCGTTCGATGCGATCCAGTCGTTCTAGAGATGCTCGATCAGTCTCTTTTTGCAGCGACAGTCCCTCCATCTCCAGTTGAATAATCTTGCGATTGACTTCATCCAATTCGTCGGGTTTAGAAGTCTTTCCAATGTTCAGTTTGGCAGCAGCTTCATCAACCAGATCGATTGCCTTGTCGGGAAGGAAGCGATCGCTAATATATCGAGTCGAAAGCGTCGCCGCGGCCACCAACGCAGAGTCAGAAATTGTAACCCCGTGGTGAACTTCATAGCGACCTTTTAAGCCGCGCAAAATCGAGATTGTATCTTCGACACTAGGCTGATCAATATAAACCTGCTGAAACCGACGTTCTAGCGCCGCGTCTTTCTCAATGTACTTGCGATACTCGTCCAAGGTCGTCGCTCCGATGCAGCGCAGTTCACCTCTGGCCAACATCGGCTTCAAAAGGTTTCCGGCATCCATTGCGCCCTGTGTAGCACCTGCGCCAACGACAGTATGAATCTCGTCGATAAAGAGAATGATCTGTCCATCAGAGTCGATTACTTCTTTGAGAACTGCTTTCAATCGCTCCTCAAATTCACCACGATACTTTGCGCCCGCGATTAGAGAACCCATGTCCAGCGTGATTAATCTACGGCCCTTGAGAGATTGAGGGACATCTTCCTTGATGATTCGTTGAGCTAAACCTTCGGCGATCGCCGTCTTCCCAACTCCAGGTTCACCAATCAGAACGGGATTATTTTTTGTCCGACGCGACAGAATCTGGATAGTACGGCGAATCTCATCATCGCGCCCAATCACCGGATCGAGCTTGCCTTCTCGCGCATACTGAGTCAGATCGCGTCCGTATTTCTCTAAAGATTCGTACTTGCCTTCGGGGTTTTGATCCGTCACCTTTTGACTTCCTCTAATTTGGACGATCGCATCTCTTAGTTTAGTGTCGTCTAATTTGAATTCTGAAAACAGAACCTTCCCAAAGCGATCATCTTTGGCGTAGGCCAGCAGCAGGTGTTCGATAGAAATAAAATCATCCTCGAACTGTTTGCGCGAGTCTTCTGCCCGATCGAGCAGCACATCCATACTGCGACCGAGATAAACAGAACTGCCGCTCCCAGAGATTTTTGGCTGCTTTTTGATGAATTCGTCCGCCCGATCGCGCAGTTGCTGCACCTTGATTCCCAGCTTGTTAAACACGCTCGTGGCAAGCCCATCTTGCTCAAGCAGTGCCTTCATTAAGTGTTCGGTTTCGATTTGCTGCTGATTGGCTTCTTTGACGATTTCCGGGGTGCGAACGATCGCTTCCCAGGCTTTCTCTGTAAATTGATTGGGGTTGGTTGGCTGCATCGCGTCCCCCTCTACCTATAACGTTCTAACTTGATACAGCCATTGTAGAGAAGTCAAGGGATTCGTGACAGATCGGAGTTCACACCTTTTGGGTAGTCCTTCCCGAAGAGCGCTTGTTCTGGCAGGTCATAATCAAGGAATCGAATTTGAAGATGGGCAGGTTGTCAATGAGCCAAATTGATCATGCAGCAATGACTGATCAGCAGTTAAAGGCACCTGAAGCGTTTAGCCCAACCGATAGCCAAATCCGCGCACAGTGATGATGTATTGAGGAGAACTCGGATCAATTTCTAGCTTCTCTCTGAGCCAGCGAATGTGTACATCTACCGTTTTAGGATCGCTCATCGATTGCAGACCCCAGACTCGCTCTAAAAGCTGATCGCGTGAAAAAACTCGGCGCGGATTTTGCATGAATAACTCTAGCAGCGTGTACTCTTTGGGCGACAGATTGACCTGTTGATCTCGCACCGTCACTTTGTATTCTTGTAGATAGAGGGTGATGTCTTGAAACTGAAGCGTTGACTGTTCTGACGCAATGGATTGAGTGCGCGACGATCGCCGCAACAACACTCGACAACGCGCAATTAATTCCCGCAGTCCAAACGGTTTGGCGAGATAATCATCGGCTCCAATTTCTAGCCCGACGACCACATCCATTTCGGTTCCTCGCGCACTGAGAATGAGAATTGGGGTGAGGTTTCCCTGTTGGCGAAGAATACGGCAAACATCCAGCCCATTCACGTAGGGCAACATCAGATCGAGAATGATCAGGTCGATCGCGCTAGATCCATCTTCTCGCGTCGCAGCACTGATCACCAAATCAAGCGCCTGACGACCGTCTTCAGCCGTGATCACTTGATAGCCCTCTTCTCGTAGAGCAGTCGCGATCGTTTCTCGAATAACGGCTTCATCTTCGACAACTAGAATACAGGGGGATGATTGAGAGGCTCCAAACGATCGCATAAAGTTATCGAATACCGCAGTTTTAGCAACTCAGGTTGGGTTAGAAAATCTGTTCAGGCTTCCTGAAGTGCAAACCAAATTTTGAAGATAAAGTAGACTGCGGCTAATTGACTCCTGTTTTGAAAAGACAACGCAAACGATTCTTATCACCTACAACATTCAACATTAAATCAACATTAAATAGAGATTGAATGAATCTAACCATCAAAACAATAAACAAATCAGGAACTTAGCAGGTTAAATCTGATTAAAGATTGGGTTAAACCCATTTTCTTATCAATTCGTGTGGGCGATGGCTACCCTGGAGTTAACATCAATTTGATTAAAAACTTCGCTTTGTTGGTGAGATCTGCTGCCTCCCAAGCTGCCAATTTTAGGGAACTTTTGGACAAGACTCTGTTCATCGTTCTCTATTGAGAGATGTCTCTGAATCGATCGTTGCAGCCGAGTATCTTATCGAATTCAGATGAGTTTAGATGAATGATGGCGGAGTAAAAAGTTAATTCGTATAAAACGCATTCTGATAGAGGTCTGATACACAAGTGATGATGCTGGTGTGATTCAGAATGACGTTAGTTTCTCTTGGTCGATCGCTTGATTTAGCGATTCGTTTCTTCAACACAACGACAAAACTTTTCTACGTTCAACAAAACGCAAAGATCAACACTAACGGCTTCTTTGATCTCTGCCTTATTACAGATTGAAGTGCTAATGATTACACCTTACTCTGTGAGTGAAGTTTTATAAAGAGCCATCTCATTTGTGAGAACTGGGAGCTTCCCTATGAGCCAGACTACTCGATCGCAGAAATTAGCTCCTCCGGTTCCAATTATTCTCGTGATGCTGTTGGGCTTGGCAGGCTGTAGCGGTTTTCCTAGAGCGGAGGCAGAAACACAGTCCCGACCTGCGAGCGAAAAAGCAACGGCTGTCGATGTCGCGATCGCTCGTTCTGATTCGCTACAAAAACGACTGGAATATACAGGAACGACCAAACCCATTCGAGAAGTCTCAGTACGATCGCAGGTCGAAGGCCAGCTTCTCAGCCTAAATGTCGATGTGGGCGATCGCGTGCAGCAAGGTCAAACACTGGGACGATTGGATGATGCATTACTAAAATCCGCCGTGCGTCAAGCCGAAGCAGAATTAGCCGCTCAAGAATCAGAAGTCGATCGGGCCCTCGCAGACGTAATCGAAGCTCGGACTCAAGCCGGAAGCGCCCAGGCAGAACTTCAACAAGCCCAGGCAGATGCGGCCCGTGCCAGCAGATTAGCGCGAGAAGGAGCCATTCCCACTCAAGAAGCAGAACAGGCGCAAACCGAAGCCCGCACCGCACTCCAGGCACTACGATCGGCTCAGGCGCAAATCGGGGCCAGAGAGCGATCGGTGGCAACGGCTCAAAAAAGGGTGGCAGCCCAACAAGCCGCTGTCAATCAAGAAGCCGAGCGCCAGTCTTACACCACGCTAACTTCTCCCGTTACCGGGTCGGTTTTACAGCGCATCACAGAGCCAGGAAATCTTGCTCAAGCGGGAACTGAGATTTTGAGAGTGGGTGATTTTAGTCAGGTCAAAGTGTCGGTGCAGGTGTCAGAACTGGAGATCGGCTCAATTCGTGTTGGTCAGTCTGTCCAGGTGCGGCTGGATGCTATTCCCAATCAGGAGTTTGTCGGCAGAGTCACCCGCATTTCTCCGGACGCTGACGCAACAGCGCGACTAATTCCCGTCGAAGTGACCATTCCCAACACAGGGTCAAGAATCGGAAGTGGATTATTGGCGCGAGTCGATTTTTCACAGTCTGAAACTCAGCGCGTCGTCGTTCCTCAAACCGCAGTGCAAACGGCAGAAGCACAAAAAGAGGAACAAGAAAAAAGCACCACTGCAACCCTATTTACAATCCAAAAAGAAGGCGATCGTTCACAAGTGGTGGCACGATCGGTCAAACTGGGCAAACGCACCAACGGACAGGTTGAAATTCTGTCGGGACTCAAGCCTGGAGAGACGTTTGTGGCTCGGAGCAGTCAGCCGCTCAAAGATGGTCAAGTAGTGCGAACGAGTGTAATTTCTGAGCAGGAGCGATCATAATGCAGACCCCTCGATCGGGCTTTAGTCTTAGTGGCATTGCAATTCGTCAACACATTGGCACGCTGATGCTGACATTGGCAGTGATTGTAATGGGGTTCTTCTTTATTTCGACGCTTCAGGTTGATCTGTTGCCTTCGATTACTTATCCGCGAATTGGGGTGAGAGTCAACGCGCCGGGGATTTCTCCCGAAGTTGCTGTTGATGAAGTGACGAAGCCCTTAGAGGAAGCGCTTTCGGCGACAGAGGGCGTGGTGCAGGTCTATTCTCAAACGCGAGAAGGGCAAGTCAGCGTCGATTTGTTTTTTCGACCGGGTGGAAATATTGACCAGGCATTAAATGATGCAACGGCAGCTTTTAACCGAGCCAGAGGCAGATTGCCGGATACGATCGAAGACCCGACGCTATTCAAAGTAGACCCCTCCCAGCTTCCTGTTTATGAGTTAGCGCTGACTTCTGAATCTCTACGAGACGTGGATTTGCGCGTGTTTGCTGACGAAGAATTGGCGCGTGAATTGGGCGTGGTTGCGGGTGTGGCGGCGGTAGATGTGTCGGGTGGCATTGAGGAAGAAGTGCGGGTCAAGGTAGATCTCGATCGCCTTCAGGCTCAAGGCGTTGGGCTAACTGACGTGCTGAACGAACTGACAGACACCAATCAAGACATCTCAGGCGGGCGGATTTTGGGCAGTAACTCTGAACCCTTGACTCGTACGATCGGGCGATTTCAAAACGCTCAACAGCTTGAAAATCTCTCCTTTGCGGTCGGCAATTCTAGCGGTACTCAGTCCTCCGATTCAACCAACGCTCAAGCGAATACTCAAAGCAATGCTCAAACCAACGATCGCCGCGTCTATCTAAGAGACTTTGCAGAGGTGATCGACGGGACAGCAGAACAGCGAGTTTTTGCGTCATTAAATGGGTCGCCAGCCGTCAAAATTAGCGTTCAGAAGCAGCCAGAAGCGAATACGATCGAGGTGGTCGAAGGAGTCAAGAAACGGATCGAAGAACTGCGTCAGTCTCGGCTGATTCCTGAAGATGTGACGTTGACCTCAACGCTGGATGAATCTGTTTTCATTCGCGATGCCATTTCCAACGTGGCGACTTCTGGATTAATTGGGGCAGGATTAGCCGCGATCGCCGTTCTATTATTTTTGGGTTCGCTTCGCCAAACGTTTATTATCGTTTTAGCGATTCCCTTAGCGACGTTGGCGGCAATCATCATGATGGGATTATTTGGTTTATCGCTGAATATTTTTAGTTTAGGGGGACTGGCTCTGGGCGTTGGGATTGTTGTAGACAACTCGATCGTCATGCTCGAAAACATTGCAGAAGGGGCGGGCATGACACCCGGAAAAGACACGCGGACGCGGCTCACCTCTCGGCAATTGATTCAGCAGGCGGCTCAAAGTAGCCAAGAAGTGGAGTCTGCATTAATTGCCTCGACCAGTACCAACCTTGTTGCAGTTTTGCCATTTCTGCTAATCGGCGGATTCATCGCGCTACTGTTCAACGAATTGATTTTAACCATTAGCTTTTCTGTGGCCGCTTCGATTCTCATTGCTGTAACGGTTGTGCCCATGTTGACTTCTCGATTGTTGGCCATTCGCTGGTCGAGTCGGGTGGGAGAGTTTTGGCTGTTAAGGCAGTTTAATCGGCGGTTTGAAGATGCGACGCGCGGCTATGGTGGATTGCTGCATCGAGCGCTACGATCGCGCTGGCTAGTTATCGGTTTGACAGTCCTGATTTTGGGCGGCAGCAGTTTTTGGATGGTGGGCCAGATTCCTCAAGAAATTTTGCCCCGCATCAACACCGGACAAGCCAATCTGATTGCTCAATTTCCGCCCGGTACGCCGCTTGAAACCAATCGCAAAGTCATGAAAGCGACGGACGAAATTCTGCGCGCTCAACCGGAAACAGAGTACGTTTTCTCGACGATCGGCGGCTTTCTATTTGGCAGCAATACCAGTGAAAATCCGTTGCGAAGTTCCAGTACGATCACGCTCAAACCGGGGACAGATGTCGCTGCTTATGTGGCAAAAGCCACCCGCGAGTTGAGTCGATTAAATCTGGTGGATATTCGGTTGCGGTTGAGTCCAGGTCAGGTGCGCGGGGTGATTTTGAGTAACTCACCTGTTAGAGGGGCAGAAATTGATGTGCTGCTGCAAGGAGAAGACGAGCGAACCCTGAACCAAGCTGGGCGGCAGGTTTTGCAAGCTTTGGAACAACAGGCGACTTTGGCAAGTTTTCGACCCGACGCGGATCAACGTCAGCCAGAAGTACAAATCATCCCAGATTCAGAACGCTTAACGGCTCTAGGTTTAAACACTCAAGACATTGGGGATACGATTCAAACAGCGATTACTGGAACAGTCCCCACACAATTGCAGCGAGGAAACCGTTTGGTTGATGTGCGAGTGCAGTTGGATCAAGACTCCATTCGCAGTCCTGCTCAACTAGAACGGCTGCCACTATTCACTGAAAACAATCGTCAGATTCGGCTCTCAGATGTTGCGAGCATTCAAGAAGGACAAGCTCCCGGACAGGTACAACGCATTAATCAGAGACAGGTATTTGCGATCGCTGGAAACCTCACCGAAAATGCCAGTTTAGGAGAAGCGCTGGCTCAAGTTAATCAGGTGCTTCGATCTGTTAACTTGCCTCAAGGCGTGAGCGTGTTACCCAGTGCTGCGGCAGAAAGTAACCAACAGCTACAGTCCTCACTTCCCATTCTGGGTGGATTGGCAGCGTTCCTGGTGTTTGTTGTCATGGCGGTACAGTACAATTCCTTGATTGATCCTTTAGTGATCATGCTGACGATTCCTTTAGCGTTGGCGGGCGGAATTTTGGGATTGTATGTCACCAAGACTTCGATCGGTGCCACCGTAATCGTCGGCGCAGTTTTATTGGTTGGGATTGTCGTCAACAATGCGATCATTATGGTCGAACTTGCCAATCAGATTCGTGATCGCACGGGTGTCGATCGTCGCACTGCCATTTTAGAAGCGGCTCCCCAACGATTGCGTCCCGTTCTCATGACCACCATCACAACCGTACTGGGGATGTTTCCGTTGGCGTTGGGTGTCGGTCAGGGTGGCGAATTTCTGCGTCCCCTGGGCATCGTCGTATTCTCAGGACTATCCCTCGCCACGTTGCTGACGCTATTCATCATTCCTTGTTTTTATGTGTTGCTACACGAGTTATTCCACTGGCGATCGAGACGAAAACCCCCCGCCCTTGAGGAGATCGAAAGTAGTGAGCGATCGCCCGAAAAAGAGAAAGATTTAGTTTAGTGGCAGTTCGATGAAATCTTTCGCTACGGTTGATAATCCGGGCAGCCCCCTAAATCCCCCACGAGTAGGGGACTTTGAACGAGAAATATTGTCTCAAAGTCCCCCAAAATTGGGGGGTTGGGGGGCAGAAGTGCTGAATAACGAAGCGAGAAAACTACATCGAATTCACGTTAGTTTAATGACAGTTAGAGAAAGCGATCGGCTTCTAGAGTTCAAACAGCATTTTTAACCGTTTACGAATCCAGACGATCGGGTTCTGTTCGATATCGACTTCATCGAGGAGATCTAAATCTTTGAGAAGCTGTTGTCTCTGGGTCAATTCTTGTTGGCGCTCGGCTAACTTTTGAGCAATTAAGTCAGCAAGCCCGCGATGATTGGCTAACAGTTTTTGCATTCCGACTTGACTGACTACAAAAAGTACTGTGTCTTCTAAAGCGCGAACGGTTGCAGTGCGACGAATGCCCAACAGTAAAGACAATTCACCAAAAAAGTCACCGACATGCAGCGTTGTTAAATGCTTGTTGGCTCGTTCAGAAAACACCTCGATCGACCCTGAGAGAATGATATAAAACGAATCTCCTGGCTCATTTTCTCGAACAATAATTGAGTTTGCATCAAAGGTTTGTCGATAGCCTTGTTGGATAAGCTGTAGCAAATTGAGGTCAGTAAAGGTCTCAAAATAGCTCACTTGTCTGAGCAGTTGGCGCAGCGTTGACGGTTGCGAATAATAAGGAAGCGGCTCATTTAGGGTTGTCGCCATTTCACTAAAATCTGTCTCAGCAAAGTTTGGTGTAGCAGATGAGCGAATCGGGCGAAGCGACAAAACCTGACTGTTACTAAAGGCTCGAATTCCCTGTTGGCGAAACTCATATTCGATCGCAAATCTCAACCCACTGGCGATCGGGTCTTTAAATTTTGGTTGATTAATCCACACTAATAACTCCAAGCAGACTGTGCCATCTCCAAAGTCTTGTAGCCACACTTCTGGCGCAGGATTACTCAAGACTCTCGATTCCATATAAGCTGTTTTGAGCAGCAGTTCTGTCACCAGCAGCAAATCCGTTTCTTCAGCTACGCCAACTAGAATGCGAAGCCGACATTTGGGATCTTGGTGACTCCAATTAACGATTTTGTTGACGATGAAATTAAGATTAGGAACGATCACAGAAACGCCGTCATTCGTCTGGATCATGGTGGAGCGAATCGAAATTTTTTGCACCGTTCCGGTTAGTCCATCGACCTCTACAAAGTCTCCGACCTTAATCGGTTGCTCAAATAAAAGAGTCAGCCCACTGATGAAATTTTTTGCTAATTCTTGCAGCCCAAAGCCTAACCCGATGCCCAATCCACCCGCCAAAAATGTCAGCGAGTTGAGGTTAACGCCTGCCGTTTGTAAGATAATCACAAATCCGATCGCAGCGGCACTGTAGCTAATAATAGCCGCGATCGCTTCTCGACTGCCTTCATCGAGTCCCATCTTAAAAAGAATCCGCTTTCTCAACCAGTTTCGCAGCAAACGCGCCAAAATTGAGGTGACGATCGCTGACCCAATCAGAGTAGCGATTAAGCCCAGCGATACAATACTCTCTCCACCTCGCATGGGCGCTCCTTGAGACAAATCAAATAAATCAGCAAAAGAGACGAATTGCACAATTCTACTCAGCAGATTGGGGGACAAATGAGATGGACAACAGTAGACTGAACTCAACTGTAATGCGCTGAGACTCGGTTGGCAAATCACGGGTTTAATCAGTACAAGTGAATTAATGCCAATTCAACGCCTGTAAAAAGAGTCTGGATATGAGCAGATGAATCTTGTTTAATAGACAGGGTGATACCAGAAAAAATATGCTGTAATGCTAGAGCTAACGCCGATAATAAAGTAGCGAATCAGTAAAGGATCAATTTGACGCGCAAAATAAGCACTACTGTAACCACCAAGCAATGCCCCGATCGCCATCACACCCATCGATTTCCAGACAATCGTGCCTGCCAAACTGAAGTTGATGATTGCCGCCGCATTGATGCAGGTTGCCAGCCAGTTTTTCCAGCCGTTCATAGTGTGAATTGTGTCGAGTCCTCAGTTCTAAAACGGACAGCATGAGAATGCCGCCACCGCCCCCATAGAACCCACCATAGACCGCGATCGCAAACTGAAGCAAGACAATCACACCCAATGGAATCTGAATTCTGGCAGAATGATTTCTTTGTTTTTCTAGCCTCTGTTTTTCTAGCCATTTTGTAAGAGGATGAGCGATCGCAAACAACACCGTCGCAGTCAGCATCAGGTAGGGAATTAGAAATTCAAAAGCAGCTTGAGGAGTATGCAGCAGCAAATAGGAACCCCAAACGCCACCTACAATGCTAACCACGCTGAGAAGCAAAAATTGTGTTTTTTGGAATGGCAATTCTCGACGGTAGGCAACGCTGCTGGCAACGGTTCCAAACCACAAAGCGGCCGCATTAGTTGCGTTCGCAGCGATCGGAAGAATCCCTGTCATCATCAACGCTGGAAACCCGATCAAACCACCGCCTCCTGCAAGTCCATTCATCATGCCTGCGAATACACCAGCACTCACTAAAAACAACGCTGACGGTAATGATAATGGGTCAGTCATCTACTTATTTTTGGTGTAGGGTTTCAATGAAGGCTTTTCGCTTCGCTGGGCGTTGCTGATTGGAGGGATGACTCTGTGGGAAGTGTCCATCTTTTCGCCCCCTAAATCCCCCAAAATTGGGGGACTTTGAACCTTGGGGTTCCCGCCGTTTCGGGGCAATTCATCCCCTGATTCAGCAACGCCTCGCTTCGCTGTTAGCATCTTCTGCTCCCCAACCCTTTATTCTGGGGGACTTTAAGACAGATTAGGTGCCCAGTTAAGGAGACAACGATTTCCGGTTTGCTCAATGACAGTTGCGCCCAGACGTTTATAGAATCGCAGTCCGCGATCGTTCCTCGCATCCGCATTCCAGGCAAGATGAGTGCAATGGTTTTCTTGAGCAATCTGTACAAGATGATTCATTAAGGCGGCTCCTGCACCTTGACTTCTCATCGCTTCATCTACATACAAATCGTCTAGCCAAATACTCGGCTGTCCTGCAAACGACGAGTAGCGAAATCCATATAAAGCAAACCCGATCGCAACCCCCGAAACCTCTGCAAACAACACATAGGAAAAAGGGCAACAACCAAACAGCGTCTTATATATTTTTTCTTCAGACGATCGCAGATGACCAGAAAAAGCACCAATGTTGCGATCGAACTCAACCTTCTTTTTTAGAAACGCAAAAATCAATGACACATCGCTGGAAGTTGCTACTCTCACGTTCATAAAGTCCCCCGTTTGACTGCAATGATGCGAAGCCTGCGATAGTCCGCTGTCCAGTGGTCTGTCTTGTAAAGGATGGGACGCAATTCCTGCTCGACTGACTGAATCACCTGCAAACGCGCCTCATCTGAGAGCTTTTCTAAAAATCGACTGGCAAACATTTGTAGCCAATTTGCTAACCCATCTTCGCCCGTTAAGGGAGTGGGGCGATCGAACAACACTGCATAGGTCACATCAAATCCGTGTTGCTCTAATCGAGTCGTGTACTCGGCAATGCTCGGAAAGTACCAGTGATCAGAAGGCGTTGAGTGAATCGTTTCCAGGGCATGATAAAGTGCCCGCACGATCGCTTGTACGTTTCCTTTTCCGCCAAATTCTGCTACAAATCGGCCGCCCGATCGCAGCGCGTAGTAGACACTTTGAATTACACTGTCAGGGTTAGAAATCCAGTGTAGGACAGCGTTTGAGAAGACGGCATCAAAGGGACGATCGACTTGAAAATTCTGAGCATCTGCAACCAAAAATTTGAGGCCAGGGTAGTTGTGTTGAGCAGTCTCGATCATGGTGGGCGAGCGGTCAATTCCGACAACTTGAGCGTGAGTTGCGATCTGTTGTGTGAGTTGTCCGGTGCCACATCCCAGGTCTAGAATTCGTTCTCCAGGTTGGGGCGATAGCAATTCTATCAGTGATTCTCCAGATTGCCAGACGAATACATGTCTGCTTTCATAGAGGTTAGCGTTCCATTGGTTTCTTGGCATTGTTTTAGAGCGATCGAGTCATTCTCTCTAGCGTTCTCAGAATTGTTTTCTGTTGATAACTCTTACGATACGCAACTCAATCATGAATGTCCAATATATATTTCACACTCAACTAATACTTAAAAAATATGAGTCATACCTTGTATGTTTTCTTATACAAGCAAAGATCCCCAATTCTTTGAAGAAATCAGGGATCTCACTGCGGTTCGATCGCGCTAAAAATGACTGGAACAGTTAAACTTTGAACTTATCAGAAATCCGCTTCATCGCTTCTTCGACATTCTCGCGGCTGTTAAAAGCTGAAATGCGGAAGTAGCCTTCACCTGCGGCACCAAAGCCTGATCCAGGCGTTCCGACTACATTTGTGCTGTGCAACAACTTATCAAAAAAGTCCCAGCTTGACAGCCCGTTGGGAGTCTGAACCCACACATAAGGCGCATTGGTTCCCCCATAAACCTTTAAGCCTGCTGCCGTCAGTTGTTTGCGAATGATTTTGGCGTTTTCCATGTAGAAGCTGACGAGCGCCTGGATTTGCGCTTTTCCTGCCTCTGAGTAGACGGCCTCGGCTCCCCGCTGGACAATATAAGACACGCCGTTAAACTTGGTTGATTGACGACGATTCCACAGTTTCCAGAGTTCTACATCTGAGCCGTCTTTGGCTTTAGCAGTCAAGGTTTTGGGTACCACCGTCAGAGCGCAGCGAGTCCCCGTAAAGCCTGCATTTTTGGAGAACGATCGAAACTCGATCGCACAGTCTCTCGCCCCTTCAATCTCATAAATCGAGTGAGGCAAACTGGAGTCAGTAATAAAGGCTTCATAAGCTGCATCAAAAAAGATGATTGATCCATGCGCTTTTGCATAATCAACCCACGCTTGCAGATGTTCTTTAGTCGCCGTTGCGCCCGTCGGATTGTTGGGAAAACACAGATAAATCAGATCAACTTTTTGAGCAGGAATCTGAGCCGTAAAGTTGTTGTCTGCGGTAATCGGCAAATAGACAAACCCATCATACTCACCCTTTTCGTTGGCATCGCCTGTGTGACCCGCCATCACATTGGTATCAACATAAACTGGATAAACTGGATCAGTAACCGCGATCGTATTGTCATCGCCAAAGATATCCAAAATATTGCCAGAGTCGCACTTTGAGCCATCAGAAATAAAGATCTCAGAAGCGTCAATCTCACAGCCGCGCGATCGAAAGTCATGTTCTGCAATTTTCTCACGCAGCCAAGCGTAGCCTTGTTCAGGCCCATAGCCCTTAAAAAGGGAGCGATCGCCCATATCTTCGATCGCTTGGATCATCGCAGTCCGGCAAGCTTCGGGTAACGGTTCTGTGACATCTCCAATTCCCAAACGAATAATTTTGGCATCTGGGTTTGAGTCTGCAAACGCATTCACCCGTCGCGCAATCTCTGGAAACAGGTAGCCCGCTTTGAGCTTCAGGTAATTGTCATTGATAGTGGCCATAAGTCGATCGCTACGAACGTTGTACAACAGCTTACCGCAGCGCTACAGGCCTGATGATAGACCTTGCAGAATTTGGTCTAGACTCTGAACTTCATAAGGAAAAATAAAGCCCTTCAGAATTGGCAGCTTGGGGGGCAGAAGCGCTGAACACCGTAGCGAAAAAACTTCATCAAATTCACGTTAATGAATGCCCATTAATTGAGAGCATTGAGATTAGACAACTAAAAATCAAATTCCTTTCTCAAGCTGCAAAGACCAGTTTTGAGGCAGATTTAAGAGATCCTGCTTGCCCTTTGACATGACCCACAAAGCAGTGCGAGTTCTGAGACGGCCCACGACCACTCGATCGTTCTTCCATTCTTCTACCAGTAGCTCATCGGGAGCGATCGCCGTATCAATAATAAAGTCGTCCAGCCCCGACACCGTACCACAATAGGAACCCGCATCCTTTAGCGAAATCTGAAAAAATTCGGTCGCATTGTACCCTGGAGGCAAAACAAAAATGCCGTAAACCTGATGCCGTCCTCGCCAGGGTTTTACCATTACCTTAGTCGGATGAATAGTTTTAGCGTTATTAATAGTATTTGGCTGTGTAACTAAGTCGGGGCACTCAGAGATCAGACCAGGCCTTTGTAGATACTGACTATACCTTTGAATAGAGTGAACGCTCCGAGGAAAGCCCAACAACGCTGACGCACCTAGAACAATTAATGCCGCAAGGAAAACTCGTTTTATCATCACTCCCCTGTCAAATCACTGCAATATGAGAAGCCCAACATAAATTTTCTGGCGTTGCTGATTGGAGGGATGAATCTGTGGGAAGTGTCCATCTGTTCGCCCCCCAAATCCCCCAAAATTGGGGAACTTTGAACCTAACGCCAATTTTCTCTATGTTAAATGAATTTGCTTCTCTACCCTGTGTACTTTAATACTTCAATTTGGAATTCATGTCACGTTCCTATTAAGTTGAAGTGAAACTTAGAGCGTGCTGACTAGATAGCGTGTTCTTTCAACACTTCGAGAGGAACAACTTTGAGAGCAGCTTCGTGGGTGGCTGAAAGCACGATCGGAGGAGCAAACCCAGCATTCAAAGCCTCCTTCCAGCGCGAAACACAAAGGCACCATCGATCGCCCGACTTGAGTCCTGGAAATTCATACATCGGCATCGGGGTGCTGAGATCGTTGCCCTGCGATTTTGTATAGCTCAAAAAGTCATCCGTCACTTGAGCGCAAACGACATGAGTTCCCACATCTTGAGGCCCCGTCTCACAGCAGCCGTTGCGAAAAAATCCGGTCATTGGGTCGATCGAACAACTCTCCAACGTTCCGCCTAATACATTCTTTGCGTCTGTCATCATGACTCCAGGGGTAATCAGAAAGAAAAGCTTCTCACCCATTGTAGAAGAACTTATTTAGGATAACGCCGATCGAGGCTTCCGCAGCCCTCGTCAGTTTGCCCAACGTGATCCACTCCCTCTAATATAAAGAGCTAAATCTTCTCAGCCCATGTGGATCAAAAACTCTCAGGTCTAAAAAATATTTAAATTTAATAGAAATCTCCTAGTCGACGGTGAACGATCGCTAACCTGGTTTAATGATTCAACTAGTCGATCACTAATAACCTTATGGAGCTTGATAGAGGTTGATGAACATGAGCATCACTCTACGGGACGCAAATCTGTCTCAAGCAGCAAAATCGTCGTCTCATAGCCAATTCTGCCCATGTCGGGTTCTGGCCCCATTGCCATCTCGATCTTATATGACCAGCTACCCGAATCTGGATAATGACTTCTGACTTTGCCCTCACCGCCCACAAACTGCACAACTTGGTCGGGGTTGAATTTGGGAGAAGCAATCATATTGAGAGACCTCATAACCGACTCCTTAACTGGATTGAAGGATTAGCTTCTCTCATTCAATGTAGCGATTGAGATAAAGCCGAATCTTGGATTGACTCAATCTAAAAAGAAATGCACCCTAATTCCTCTGCCAAGAGTTGAAATTGTCGATCGCCTTTATCGTCCTCAAGAGACAGTTTATTCGACCTACTCAAATTCGATAGTCCACCTTAGTCAATAAGACATATATCTAATCAGACTGAACCTCTACCACTACCGAAGCCGCTTCAAAGTACTTACAAAACTCAGTCAAAAGCGACAGCTCCAACTTGCGGGTTAGTCTTCTCAGCTTTTGCAACTCTGCCTCTGTAAAATCGAACTCAGAAAGGTCGATCGTCGCTGTGATCAAAGTAGGCTCAGATTCAGCGTCACCGGGGCGTTGCATCAACAAAAAGAACTCCTCTATCAGTGCCAGATTGCTAACGTTTGTCATGACGTAATGCTGAATGGGACAGTGAGAAATTGTTCTAGAAATCAAGCAGAACAAAATGAATAAGCAGAGGTTTGCCTGTAGATAAACATATTAAAGTTCATCTACTGTCTTTCCAAAAACGACTACTACATTCGTATAAATACTGAATTGGTAGTTTCCTTAAAGACTCAGACTGATGCTAACTTTTTGCGCGCTCTTCAGTTTCTGCCTTTGGATAGAATACTAATACTTCAAGATAAGTAGCGTGAATTCCGGCAAAAATACGCTGTTAGATAGAGTATTCATTTTCTTTAGACATAGACCGCTCCTAAATTCGATCGCCTTCAAAATGCTCCGGACTTACCCCTCGATTGCTGTTTAATAAAACGTAAATTCAATAAAAACTCGCCTTGGGCATCGATTCGAGTTATTCCTCAAATTCCCCACTCTGTAAGAAGCCTTGAACTAGAACTCTTCTCTTAAAGTCCCCCAAAATTGGCAGCTTGGGGCGGAAGTGCTCGATAACGAAGCGAAAAATCTTCATCAAACTCGATTTACTTGGTTCACACAACAAGCAGCTTCTAACACCTTCAGGATTGAACAAATTTTGGTTACAACCTATTTCCTACTGACTTCCTCCATCCATCCCTTAAAATCAAGCTTTGTCGCAAATGGAATCTAATTTTGATAGCCTCCTCTCTATCGTCTCTACTCACGCTCACCCTTTGGGATAAAACGAGTGGCACCTGGATCAATGTCGTCACTGTGATTTTGGGAACGACGATCGGACTCTTCGCCAGAGGCAGCCTGCCCACTCGAATGCAGCGCATCATTACCCAGGGATTAGGACTGCTGACCGTGTTTCTAGGCATCACCATGGCCAACAGCCTGCTCAAAGTTCAAGTAGGGCGAGTTGACGGAGTAATTTTGGGATTGTTGGCGATCGTACTAGGCGGTCTTTTGGGTGAATGGGGACGGATTGAAGCCCAACTGCAAAAACTGGGGAATCTCCTGAGAGATCTCTTTAAGGGAGGCGGCAGTTTTACAGAAGGATTTGTCGCTGCCAGCTTGTTATTTTGCATCGGGCCGCTGGCCATTTTGGGCAGCCTCAAAAATGGTTTGTCAGGAGACAACACGCTCCTATCAATCAAGTCGGCAATGGATGGGTTAGCGTCGATCGCATTCAGCAGCAGCTATGGAATCGGGGTGGGGTTTAGCGCGATTGCACTGCTGATTTATCAAGGCGGACTGTCTCTGTTTGCCGGATTGTTGGCTCAAGTGCTGCCCGATCCCGTCAATGCGCCCCAGGTTTTACTCACCTCCGGAGTCGGCGGACTGATGATTTTGGGATTAGGTTTAAATCTGCTAGAAGTCACAACCTTAAGCATTGCTGCATTTCTTCCTGCCCTCGTCTTAGCACCGTTGTTCTATACGATCGCTCAACGCTTGGGTTAATCATCCGCAAACGAGTTGGTCAACAAAGTCTGACTCAGTTGGGTAGCGTTTAGGTCTCCTTGTGCGATCAGATTTGACAAGCTAGAAAGACCTCTAAGGTGAGAACTTGGGAATGGATCTGGCCAACGGGAAAATAAATTTTTTAAGAATTGATTCTAAATTCTAAAATGTCTCTATAATTGACGACGATGGTCATGATGATGATAGGTTCATCAACGGCTCAAGAGACTAAAAGTTAAACTAATAATCTCAACCAGCCAATACCCCAGGTCAAGTTTTAGGGTTAAAAAACCTGTTGTCAGGGAATACCAGAGTTAAGTAGTCAACGTCATTTAAACAATAGGAACAGAGCAATGGTCACAACCAAAAGGAGATCACCCACGTCAACGCTAGTCTCGAAGGGTTCGATCGATCAAGCCGCTTCGATATTAGAAGACTTGCCGGAAAAGCCGAAAGAAATTTGGTCATTGCGCGAAGCAATCGATTTGCTCAAAGATCAGATCTCGGCAGCACTCGATCGGGGGTATAGCTACGCAGAAGTTTCAAAGATGCTAACGGAGAAGGGAGTCGAAATCAGTCCGTCAACGCTAAAGTATTATCTTTCTTCTGCCCGCAAAGATAAAGATGGAACCAAGCCGAAAACACGCAGAAGACGCAAAAGCCAAAACTTAAGTGTGTCTCCCGAAACGCTAAATCTACAAAACGGCGCATCTGCCCCCGAAAAAGAACCAGCCCCGGCTGAGGCCCCCGCAAAACGCACGAGAGGGGCTTCTACCAAGGCTGCTGCTGCGACCAAATCGCCCGTCAAGACAACGACCACCAAAGCAAAGCCCGCTGCCACCAAAACAAAAGCGGCTCCCAAAGCGACGACGACTAAAACGCCTTCGACCAGAGGCCGCAAAAAAGCAGCAGGTTGATCAGAGGGCGGTTGACCTTTCGTTGAGGCTGACCGTTTTCTAAAGTTCTGTTCCTACCCGTAGGGGCGTGGATTGTCATGCCTCTATCAAGCTTTCCTGAACGATCCACAAATCAATATTTGATAACCCTGCAACCATCGTCAGGGTTTTTTGTTATATGTAGACCCTATGACCCTGTAATGAGCGGTTGAAATTTACTTCAGAAGACAGCCAAAAAACTACGTTTAGTCCATCTGCTTAGTTTGTTAATAGTTTGTTGATAGAGGAACTTTCTGATGACAACGATCGACCTTCCTGACAGTCTCGATGCGTTCTGGATGCCCTTTACGGCCAATCGCCAATTTAAAGCCAAGCCTCGCTTAATGGCTGCTGCAAAAGGAATGTACTACACGACGATCGACGATCGCCAGGTGTTAGACGGAACGGCCGGGCTGTGGTGTGTCAATGCAGGGCACTGTCGCGAAAAAATTGTCGAAGCGATCCATCAGCAAGTCTCTACTTTGGATTTTGCGCCGACCTTTCAGATGGGCCACCCGGCTCCGTTTGCGTTAGCCGATCGCTTGGCAAAAATGCTGCCCGGTGATTTGAATCATGTGTTTTTTACAAACTCTGGATCAGAAGCGGTCGATACGGCCCTCAAAATTGCGTTGGCTTACCATCGAGTTCGGGGAGAAGGCACTCGGACGCGCTTGATTGGTCGAGAACGGGGATATCACGGCGTTGGCTTTGGCGGCATCTCAGTCGGCGGCATTGCGCCCAATCGTAAGTTTTTTGGCAGTCTGCTTCCCGGTGTCGATCATTTACCGCATACGCACAATTTAGAACAAAACGCTTTTAGTCGAGGTGAGCCGCTGTGGGGTGCCCATCTTGCCGACGAGTTAGAGCGCATTGTCACCCTGCATGATGCTTCTAATATTGCCGCTGTGATTGTCGAACCTGTTGCCGGATCAACGGGCGTTCTGATTCCGCCTCAAGGCTATTTGCAGAAGCTCAGAGCCATTTGTGATAAGTACGGCATTCTCCTAATTTTTGACGAAGTAATCACGGGGTTTGGTCGTCTGGGCACCGGATTTGCGACCGACTATTTTGGCGTGATTCCTGACTTAATTACTGTCGCTAAGGGAATTACAAATGCCACGGTTCCAATGGGAGCAGTATTTGCGCGAGATGGCATTTACGACGCTTTTATGAATGGGCCAGAGAATGCGATCGAACTCTTCCACGGGTACACCTATTCCGGCCATCCGCTCGCCTGTGCCGCCGCGCAAGCCACATTGGATATTTACGAAGAAGAAGGACTGTTCGATCGCGTCAAAAATTTAGCTAGCTATTGGGAAGACGCGGTGCATTCTCTCAAAGGGTTGCCAAACGTAATTGACATCCGCAATATCGGGCTGATTGCTGGCATCGAACTTGCACCCATTCTTAACCAACCTGGAGTTCGGGCTTATAACGCGATGGTCAGTTGTTTTGAGCAAGGACTACTCGTTCGCAACACCGCCGATATTCTAGCCCTGTCGCCTCCATTGATTATCGAGAAATCACACGTCGATCGATTGATCGAGATTCTCAGCAATGTTCTCAAGCAGGGATGAGGGATGAGGGATGAGGGATGAGGGATGAGGGATGAGGGATGAGG
>NZ_JBJPHU010000089.1:0-29585 GCF_052939515.1 Phormidesmis sp. 146-33 | reverse complement strand
CAAAAGCAGTATTTATCTTCGTGAGTTTAGAAACTGCGATCGCAAAAGCAGTATTTGTCTTTGTGAGTTTAGAAACTGCGATCGCAAAAGCAGTATTGATGAATAGGTGAGTTGTATTTGCGATCGCAAAAGCGGTATTTGTAAACTGAAATCTTGCAACTTTCCGAGAAACCCGCCCTCGAATCAATCCAGGGCTAACGGTGCAAAATCCATTGAAATGGGTTAGAAGCCCAACTGAGTCAGGAGTGTAGCCTCTTTCAGCAAACTTCCAAAATAAGCCTGTCATAAATGGCGGGGCGAGGGTTGCGACAGATGCCAGATCTCAATCCTTTCTATCGTCGTATCCTGGCGTTGCTGATTGAAGGGATAAATCTGTGAGAAGTGTCCATCTTTTCGCCCCCTAAATCCCCCAAAATTGGGGGACTTTGAACGTTTGGTTGCCCTCAATCTGGAGGGCAATTCATTCCGTGATTTAGCAACGCCTATCCCATAGTTGAATCGTGACATTGTTGTTCAGTTCCTCCACATGAATCAGAGCAGGGTCATCCATCACCCAGTCAAATCGAGTGAGCGACCGCTGAAGATGATAGTTGGGCAAGATGCGAATCACCTGGTACTCGGTGATCAAGTCACTGCCGCCATCCCACTTGAGCAGGGCGAGTTGATTGGAGACGATCGCGCTCAACTAGGCACAAAGTCGTCAATACTGTCGCCAATGTCCGGCAGAATGCCAGACGACACCATTAGAAACCGCTCCTGCAAATCCAAAGTCACCCGGACTCGATAGTGTCTGCCCATTGAGAAGTGCAACTCAACGGTGAACGCGATCGAGCTAGGAAAAACATTCCTGACTGCTATGTTAATTTCTCCCTGAGTTAGTGCAAGGAGAATAAGGAAGCCAGGCTATCGAAAGTATTTGGGGTCTGATTCCGGCTTTCAAGACCCCACAGCAAAGCTGACGGTGTACAATTATGAACGCCTCCGTAAGTTACTGTAATTAACTAGAATTAAGTTGTAAAACTCGTGCCCGTCAAGATTTGTGACTAAAGCCAAGCCAAGCGACATTTGCCAAGTTCGATGTTTTAACGCGGAGTTAGTTACTCAGGTGAGTGACGCACTGCCAGAAGACGATCTTCTGGAAAATGCTCAAGTTCTTTTCGGTGCTTTGGCAGATAAGTCACGTTTGAAGATTCTCCATGCTCTCAGCGACGGTCAAGAGCTTTGTGTCTGCGATGTGGCTTCCCTGCTTGAAGGCAAGATCGCGTCTGCCTCTCATCACCTGCGAAAACTGCGCGACCTCAAAATCTTGAAGTACAGAAACGATGGCAAACTCGCTTACTACTCCTTGAAAGACCAGCGTGTAGCTGAAATTCTTTGCCACGCTTTAAAGCAACTTGCCGAGTGAAACATTCCAGTGTTGGTTTGAATGTAGACTTTTTTGCAGTAACGTTCTAACATTGGTTTGAATGTTTGAGTAAAAAGTGGGCTATGAGCGACAATTGTTGCCAAAATAAGGGTAGTGAGCTATCAAAACTGAAAAAACAGCAAGCCAAGGTGCTTTGGGCGGTGCTGTTCATTAATCTGGGAATGTTCGTCATTGAGTTTGGGGCAGGAGTTCGAGCAGATTCGCTATCCTTAACCGGAGATTCACTCGATATGTTGGGTGATGCGTTGGTCTATGCCAGCAGTTTATATGTCATTAACAAGGGCAGTAAAGCTCAGGCTGGGTCAGCATTTCTCAAAGGAATCATCATGTTTTTGTTTGCGATTGCAGTTTTCGCAAGAGCAAGCTATCAACTATTTGCGAGCACAATCCCGGAAGCAACTATCATGAGTACGGTTGGAGTTTTAGCGTTACTTGCCAATTTATTCTGTCTGCTACTGTTGACTAGACACCGGGAGGATAATTTAAATATGTCTTCTGTGTGGTTGTGTTCACGAAATGACATCATTGCGAATACGTCCGTTCTTGTGGCAGCAGGGTTAGTTTTTCTGACGCACTCTGTACTTCCAGATTTAGCCGTAGGTTTGTTGTTAACGTTTGTTTTTGCAAAGTCGTCAGGGAAAGTGCTTTCGCAGTCTTGGAGAGAGATGCAGCAGGCATAGTCAGGTTTCCAATCGTGCAATAGCGATCGCAGTCTAACAATAGTGTTGCAGCAGACGGAACAGAGGTTATGGGTGGGATGCGAAGGATGTTAGCCGCCGCTGAACACGAACGTTGGCTGCTTAAATCTAGGTATAGACAGCAGTTCAGGATTCTAGGTTGGGATGTCAAAGCTTAAAGACGTTAGCTCATAACCCAGCGTGAGAACAATGATTCTCCCTTTCTGAGTTATGGCTTGCTCAAAAGACAGCAAGGTTATCGTCATGGTCGGCTTTGCAGACAAATTCCAATCTCTTGTAAATCAGGCGCAGCAGAAGATTACAGAGATCCAGAGCAATGAACAGAAAGTAACTACTCAGGCTTAAATCTTAGTAACGAATTGAGGGATCGGGCAAGAGAGACACTACGCTTCTGGGAAGCGGGCAGGTGCAAGAGGCAAAGACATTGAGCGAGACCCCTCCGAAGCGAGAAATCAGTCGAGCAGAAATCTGTGCCGTGTATGCTCAGGCAGAAGATGCGGTGATTGCCTTAGTGGAAGGATTACTGCAACGCATCACGGGGTTAGAGCAACGAGTCGAAGAGCTAGAGAGGCATTGGGAGGTTATTTCTACGCAAGTCCCTTAGCAGTGATTGGCAATCGACCTGCATCTGATTCCATGCTATGGCACCCCGACCGACACCGAGTTGCCTTACATCTATCGGTCTCAAGCGAAATCGGGCACCACTTCTTTCTTCGCTGATGCCACCGTTTATGTGATTGCAGCAAAAAAATTCATCGAACTAACCCTCGCTGAGGCGATCGAATGACCCGACTAATTATTGGACTTGGGATTGTTTGTAGGATCGACGATCGGGAGTGCCGCTCTCATGCTCCAGGGGGGTTAGTTTGTTTTCGCTCACATCCATTGCTCTGAGTATAGTTGGCAGCGACATTGGCATCTAGCCAGGGTATTGTTTGGCTCGATCGTTAGGCGTTCTCTAACTCATTGACAAAAGTATCACTCAGTAATCCTCCCACGGTTGGATGAAAAATCTCTAAGTGTTTTGTAAAGTCATAACCAGATAATATTTTTTTTGTAAATCTGGAGACTTGTATATGCGAATCGCTCAGATTGCGCCCCTCTGGGAAAGTGTTCCTCCTCCTGCTTATGGGGGGGCTGAGTTAGTCGTCAGCTTGATCACGGACGAATTAGTGCGTCGAGGTCATGAGGTGACCTTGTTTGCCAGTGGTGATTCTCACAGTTTGGCTGAGATCGAGGCGGTTCATCCCCGTGCGCTGCGGTTAGATGGCAACGTCAAAGAACATGCGATTTATGAAATGTTGCAATTGAGCGAAGTGTATCAGCGATCGCAAGAGTTTGACATCATTCATTCTCACATCGGTTGTGCTGCTTTGCCCTGTGCGCCGCTCGTCAAAACGCCCACGGTGCATACCCTCCACGGGGCTTTTACAATGGATAACGAAAAGCTCTTTAGACATGCTCGTAACCAACCCTATGTCAGTATTTCAAACACTCAAAGAGAACCGAGATTAGGCTTAAATTACGTCGCGACGGTCTATAACGGTATTAATACAAATAGTCATAAGTTCTATTTGCAGTCAGATCGAGCCCCATATCTGGCTTTTTTAGGGCGTATTTCACCAGAAAAGGGAACTCACACGGCGATCGAGATCGCAAAACGCACAGGCTGGCATTTAAAGATTGCGGGCAAGGTCGATCGCGTAGACGTTGAGTATTATGAGGAGCTGATCAAACCCCACATTGACGGCAAGCAGATTGAGTATTTAGGGGAAGCCAATCACGTTCAAAAAAATACGCTGATGGGGAATGCGGTGGCGACTCTGTTTCCGATTACCTGGCGAGAACCGTTTGGCTTGGTGATGGTGGAGTCGATGGCCGCCGGAACGCCTGTGATTGCGATGGAGCTAGGCTCTACGTCCGAAATCATCGTTCACGGTAAGACAGGATTTTTGTGTCACAGCGTTGACGAATGTATTGATGCGCTTGATCAGGTGCATACTATCGCTCGTCAGGCTTGTCGTGATCACATTGCCAATCACTTTGATGTTGTACAAATGGCGGATGGGTATGAGGCAGTGTATCGTCAGCTTTTGGTTGATCGCTTTGCTCAAAATGGTCACAGTCGCAATCGCACCGTTGCAACGTTGTTGAATTAGCGGTACACATTTAGCTGTTAGGAGAGTGATTAATTAACCGTTTATAGTTGATCATTCTCCATTCAAAAACTCAGTTTCATTTTGAATTCTAATTAGTTTTCTAGCGTGCAAGAACGTATTCGAGTTGCGATCGCTTCTATTGTAAAAATGCCAAATTCGTCGCCTAAGTACGGCAAGTGACCTCTCGGTGCTTCCAGGTTAAATGTCAGTTGGTCGTAGCGTTTCCAATGGTGATCGATCAAACGATTGACCCGCCAGCCGACTCGATCGCCAAACCGACTCCAAACTTCTGATTTATCCCAAAAGGTTGCATCTATTTTTTGCCAAAAAGCAGACTGCACACTAAAGCCAAATCGATCGCCGCTGTAGTCCATCCAAAGCTGATCGAGAATCTGTAAATCTTGACAGGGGAAGTCGATCGCAATGCGTTCTGAAGTCAAGCGACCCCTTGCGGGTATCTCGGAGAGATCGGTCAACCGCAATCCGCAGGCTTTGAACATAGCGACTTTTGTTTCTTGATCGGCTTCTTGCCACCGTTTTGCTGCCAAAAGACTTCGCAGATATTCATAGTTCAAGCTGACGTAATACTGTTGAATTGCTTTGAGAACTCTCGGTTCTGATCGGTCTTTGAGCAGCAAATAAGCACTTTGCCGAACCTCTTCTGAGCGATCGTTGAGCGCCCGAATCACCAAGTTTAATCCTCGCTCTCCATACTGAAGAGATTCGATCAGCGCGGCAGATCGGTGGGTGGCGATCGGATTTTTTAAGCGTCGTCTCAGTCCCTCAAATCCGCCTAAAATCAGCGCTCCCGTCGGAACTTGAGACCCGCCCAAGACGGCATCATCGTGTTGAGGTTCGTTGGTCATCGTGAATGCGATCGTCTTGATTTTTAACGTAAATTCGATGAGGGGGTTTCGCTGCGTTGTTCAGCACTTCTGCTCCCCAAGCTGCCAATTTTGGGGGACTTTCAGAGAAGAATTCTGCTTCAAAGTCCTCTACTCGTGGGGGATTTAGGGATCTGCCTGAATTAACAACCGCAGCGAGTCACTTCCATCAAATTCGCCTATTTTCAGAATGCCCAGGTAGAGACAATCCAAGGTCAAGCGAAAAACTTTATCTGGACAACTGTTGTTTGATTAGCGCTCCCAGGGTTTGCATTGCCCGATCGACTTCCTGACTCCAGGGAATTCCACAATTGAGGCGCAGACAGTTTTGATAGTTGCCAAAGGGCGAGAACATGACACCGGGAGCAATGCTGATGTGTTGTTCGAGAGCTTGTTCATATAGAATCATGGCATCAAAATGACTGCTCAATTCTAACCACACCACATAGCCACCGTTGGGGCGCGTCACCTTTGTTTCGGGTGGAAAATATTCGCAGATTGCTTGAGTCATGCGATCGACTTGTTGCTGATAAGCGCGCCGCAGATGACGCAAATGGCGATCGTATCCTCCACTAGCGAGAAAGGCGGCCACCGTGAGTTGGGGGGCGATCGCAGTTGTCCAATTCATCGTCATTTTGAGTTGTTCGATTTGCATTTGATAGCGTCCTGGCACAACCCAACCGACGCGCAATCCAGGGGAAAGGGTTTTGCTAACAGAGGCGCAATATAAAACACGTCCCTGAGTATCAAAGGCTTTGACCGCTTTGGGCCGAGTGCCTTCAAAATACAAATCTCCATAGATATCATCTTCGATCAGCGGCACATCGTATTCATCCAACAAAGTGATCAGTTGTTTCTTTTTGAGATCACTCATACAACTTCCCAGAGGATTGCTAAAGTTTGTCACCAGAGCACAGGCCGCAATCTGACGCTTTTCTAAAACGGCTGCCAAATGCTCTAGAGAAATGCCTTCTTTGGGATGAGTGGGTAATTCTAAAGCTTTGAGATGAAGGGCACCCAGAGCTTCGAGCAGACCGTAATAGCAAGGGGACTCGATCGCGACTACATCCCCTGGCTGAGTCACGGCTCGAAGGGACAAATAAACCGCTTCTGCTGTCCCATTGGTAATCGCCATTGCATCGGGATTAACCGAACACCCAGCATCCATCAATCGCCTGGCAACTTCGTGACGCAGACTCTCACAGCCTTTGGGTTGCGAATAAGAATGAACTGCGTCGGCATGGGCGCGAATTACCTGATTCATAAGGCGATTGAGGGTGGCGATCGGCAACAATTCCACGCTAGGAACGGCTGCCCCTAAGTTGATTTGTGTAGGGTCAAGTTTGGTCACGCCGAGTCGGTAAGCGAGAGAAACTTCGACAGGCAAGTTGGGTTTGGGCAATTCAGACTGATTGGGTTCGGCGGGTGTGATCAAGCGCAATTTGACAAAATATCCCGACTGGGGGCGCACTCCAATCCATCCCTGGTCTTCTAACAATCGGTAAGCTTCGAGAACTGTAGAGATGCTAACGGAGAGTTGTTGATGCAGTTTGCGAACAGAAGGTAGACGATCGCCCGGCTGTAGCGTTCCTTCAAGAATCAGTTTGCGAAGTCGATCGGCGACTTGTTGGTAGAGGTTTTTGTCCTGAGATTTTTCGATTAGTTCGACTTTCATAGCTGTTCTTTTGAGGGGAACCAATACAGTTTGGGGCGATCGCAACCATTACAGTTGTCACAACTAGAACTGTACCCATCACAATTTAGCTTAACTGCCTCTGTTTTGCTTAAGAAAGATCAGAGAAGATGAATTGTAGAGTAACTCAAAAATTGAATGTTTGAAATCGTAACACAGGAGAATCAGCAATGCGTTTCCGTCAAGTTTTTCATGGATTAATGAATGCAATGACAACAAGTTTAGAACCGAGAATTACAGAGAAGCGCGATCGCTGCGGCAACACTTACTATCAAATCTACAATCCAACCAATCAAACCTCTAGCACCCTTAATTCTGAAGCAGAAGTTCGGGCTTGGCTGGATCAACATCACAATTGGTAGTTGAAGCTGCTGGAGAATTCAAATGAGGTCAGTTTGAGCAAGTTTTTTCGCTGCGTTGCTCAAGACTTCTGCTCCCCAAGCTGCCAATTCTGGGGAACTTTAAGACAAAATTTTTGACTTGCAACCAATGATTGAATTTACGTCAGATGCGATCGTCAAAGCTCACATTCAGCATTTTTGAATGAAAGACGAATTTAAGGCATCCCTGTTTGGGCTTTTAGGCGTTTGTGGATTTGGTTTAACGTTACCTGCGACAAAAGCGGCTATTCCTTTGTTTGGAGTCGTTGCTGTTGGTGTAGGTCGAGCGATTATTCCTGGCATACTCAGTCTATTACTACTCGTAATCACCAAAAGCAGAAAACCAACGCCTCGACAAGCTCGACGACTGATCACAGTAGCATTGGGAATTGTATTTGGCTTCCCATTGTTTAGCGCTTATGCAATGGAATCTGTTCCGGCTTCTCATGGCGCGATCGTCGTTGGTCTGATTCCTTTATTCACCGCCTTGTTTGCCGTCATTCTTGCTAAAGAAAAACCATCTTTGGGATATTGGATTTCAGGATTGATTGGCAGTTCAGCGATCGTGCTTTATTCCATTGACCTCAGTGGCGGCGTTTTACACAAGGCAGATATTGCTTTATTGTTCGCAGTCATCAGCGCAGCCTTTGGGTATGCAGAAGGAGCCAGATTAGCGAAAGAAATCAGCAGTTGGCGTGTGATCTGCTATGCGTTGGTCTTCTCATTACCGATCGCGATTCCTCTCTTTTGCTCGACCGTGACGATTTCCAGCGATCACAATGTCTTATCTGCGTGGATTGGCTTTCTTTATGTCAGTCTCATTAGTATGTTTCTAGCATTCTTTGCCTGGTATAGAGGGTTAGAAATGGGCGGTATTGCTAAAATTGGTCAACTTCAGTTACTTCAACCATTTGTGACAATTTTTGCTGCTGCAATTCTCTTTTCTGAACGGCTTTCTGGCGAAATGTTTTTAGTATTAGCGATCGTCTTGACAACGGTGCATTTTGGCAGAAGATCAAAGGTAGTTCGCAGTGAGCCAATATGAACAATTACACCACCCTGGCCGCCTACAACCATTGGATGAATCAAAACCTGTATGAAATCTGTGCCAATATTCCCGATGCCAAGCGCAAAGAAGATCTGGGTGCATTCTTCAAGTCCATTCACGGTACGCTAAATCATATTTTGGTGGGCGATCGCATCTGGTTGGGACGCTTTACCCAAACTCCCTTTGTCGCCAGACTCGATCAAGATTTGTACGCTGATTTTGAGGAACTTCGCCAAGAACGTGAGAGGAGCGATCGCCAGATTCTCACCTGGGCGGCTCAACTTTCAGACTCATGGCTCAACGCGCCTTTTACCTACACCAGTGTCACTCAGCCCGTTAATTCTTACACTCGTCCCGCTTGGCTATTAGTCACCCACTTTTTTAACCATCAAACTCACCATCGCGGTCAATTGACAACCCTGCTCACCCAACTTGGATATCCAGTAGGAACCACCGATTTGCCTTACCTGCCTGGTTTGACATAGCTCAACGTGAATTCGAGAAATGCTTCTCTGTAGTGATTCACTCGAAAATGACTCCTAAATCCCTCAGTACGAAACCTTAAGGATCGTGAATTAAACAACCTGTAATTCTTGCGGTTTCGCTTCGTTTAATTCGGCTTCTGCCCCCTAAATCCCCCAAATTTGGCGGACTTTGAACCGCGAAACTGCCTTAAATTCCAGAATCTCTGCTTTCTCAAAGTCCCCCAGACTGGGGGATGTAGGGGGCGAAGCAACCAGGCAATCATCGATCTTATTCAATTGACGATCCTAAGCCAGAACACTTGCCTTAAAATCTCCATAATTGGCAGCTTGGGGCAAAAGCACTAAACAACGCAGCGAAAACCTTCATCGAACTTCTGAAAAAACTCCTAGCAGATAGCTCAAACTGAGACTGCTAAACTCACGTTTTTTGGTAATTTGTATGACAATAATGAGGGAGAATACCGGATTGTTTGACCATGACTGCTGACTCCGCTCAAAGCTCAAAGCCGCCCCTGTTGCCCAAACAAGCGATTCTAGCCAAAGTATTTCATTGGGCAAATGTGGTTAGTTTGTCGATTATGTTGACCAGCGGACTGCAAATCTACAACGCCAACCCCGTTTTTGGAGGACGAGCCGGGCTGGAGATTCCGCCGATCTTTTTGCTAGGAGGCTGGCTGGCTGGCGGTCGAGACTGGCACTTTTTTGGCATGTGGCTATTTTCTCTCAACCTACTCTGGTATGGGTTCTACATTCTGATTAGCCGTCGCTGGAAACATCGTTTTGTCGGATTCAACGATCTCAAAGCACTGCAAATCGGCAAAAATCCCAAACGCAAAGCATACGCCTGGCATCGGGTGGTTTATACCGCGATCGTTCCCATTCTGCTCCTCTCGATTCTCAGCGGCATGGGCATGTACAAACCTGCTCAGTTTCCCTGGATTGTGGAAATGTTTGGCGATTGGCAATCGATGCGCGTGGTGCATTTTATGACGGTGCCGACGGTGATTGTGTTTGCGATCGTGCATTCCCTGCTCGCCCTCAAAATTGGTGGCTCTCCACTGATTGAATCGATGTTTTGGCGCAGATTAAAGATCGAGGAATAGATGCAAGTTAACCGTCGCCAATTTCTAAAAACTGCGGGTTTGTCGAGTGGTGGTTTGCTGCTCGGTGGCTGTGCGTTGAGTCCGCTGGCTGACCTTGTAGGGATTGTTTCTGAACCTCTTAACCAACGAGTTGAAGAATTATTACTCAAGCCGCAAACGCCCGTTCCAGAATTTCCGATTAGCAAAATTGAGCCAAACAAGCTAATTATTAATACCTTCGGATTTACGCCTGAAATTGATCCAAAAACCTTTCGATTAACGATCGATGGCGAGGTCAATCAACCCATGCAGCTTAATCTTGATGATATTTACAAACTGCCGTTGACTTCGATGGTGATTCGTCATGTCTGCGTCGAGGGATGGGCAGCGATCGTGCAGTGGGGCGGCGTGCGGTTGCGCGATCTGATTGCCCTGGCACAGCCCAAAGAAAGCGTGAAATATGTGTACTTTCAGTCAGCCGATCGCTACTACGAAAGTTGGGATTTAGCCTCCTGTCTGCATCCTCAGACTTTGATGGCGTATCAGAAAAATGGGGAGAAACTAGCGATCGACTATGGGGCCCCGCTCCGACTGGCTGCCCCGATCAAACTCGGCTACAAACAAAGTAAATGGGTGACCCGCATTACATTAACCAACAGCCTATTTCCCCGCAAAGGCTACTGGGAAGATCAAGGCTACGAGTGGTTTGCCGGATTGTAAGTCTTAGAGGATGCTTAAAAATTAGTCGTTCATACACTCAATCGCCCTGCACCGAAGTACTGGCTCACAGTGTGAAGTTCATTGAAATGGGTTAGAGGTAATCGTTCAAAGTCACTCAGAATGGGAGACTTAGAGGCGAAAAGCTTGACACTCCTCATAAATTCATCCCTTTACTTAGCAACGCCAGAAATCTTTTTCTAAACCTCCTTTTAGCGGTCTTTCATAAGATTCGAGCATAGGATGGTGGGAAGGCAGTCGTTTTGCGCTATGAATATTTGAGTGATTTATTTTTGCTGTATCGTTCCTCACAATTTTCATGTCTTGGACTCGTCATCATGTACTTTCTCTCGCAGACTTTTCCCCTGCGGAATACGACATTGTGCTGCAAACGGCCAGTAGCTTTCGAGAAGTGCTGTCTCGCCGCACCAAAAAAGTGCCTACGCTGCAAGGTCAAGTCGTCGCCAACCTGTTTTTTGAATCTTCGACCCGCACCCGCAGCAGTTTTGAACTCGCCGCCAAACGTCTCTCTGCCGATACGCTCAATTTCGCCCCCGGCACGTCTTCTCTGAGCAAAGGAGAAACGATTTTAGACACCGCAAAAACCTATCTGGCGATGGGCACCGACATGATGGTGATTCGCCACAAAGAAGCGGGAGTGCCGCAAGCGATCGCCGCCGAAATGGATCGTCTAGGCGTGAAAGTGGGCGTGTTGAATGCCGGGGATGGACAGCACGAACACCCGTCTCAAGCGCTGCTAGATCTGTTTACGATTTGCACCTTGCTCGACTCAGAAAACCCACGATTGTCATTACTAAAAGGCAAAAAGATCGCGATCGTCGGTGACATTTTGCATTCTCGCGTCGCTCGTTCTAATATCTGGAGTCTGACCGCGAGTGGGGCTGAAGTGCATTTAGCAGCACCGCCAACTTTGTTGCCCAAATGGTTTGCTGATTACGTAGAAGAATCCGACAATTCTTTAGATCGCAAACTCTTTATTCATTGGACACTTGATCCCGCTCTTCAGGATGCTGATTTTGTGATGACTTTGCGGCTGCAAAAAGAGCGAATGACCAGCCATTTGTTGCCCAGTTTGCGAGAATATCACCAACAGTTTGGCGTGACGCGCGATCGCCTTCAACAGTGTCGATCGCAGGTAAAAGTTTTGCATCCCGGCCCGGTCAATCGGGGGGTAGAAATTAGCTCTGATTTGATGGATGATCCGCAGTTTAGTTTGATTTCACAACAGGTAACCAGCGGGGTTGCTGTGCGAATGGCGTTACTTTATTTGATGGGAGGCGGCAAAGAAATTAGCGGAAGATAATGCCGTTTTCAACTTTGATTAATTTGGAAAAATTAAGTCTTGTTCACGCACAAAAATCTCTTCGTAGCTAAAAGCCAGTGATCCGGGATGGCGGATAATCGAAAAGCCAAAACTAGTCGTGACTTCGGTGGTGAAGGTGGCGATCGCTAGCTCAACTAGCTTTCTATCTGAGATTGTAGGCTTTTGCACGAAGTAGTCTCGACGAGCAAAAAACAGCTTTTCGTCTTTAGGAATGATAATTTGATTGATGCGATGAGCATGTTGAACTGGCTTGATATAAGTTGTGAGAAACTCCTCTTGATTTCTTTGTAGCCGATAGAGTTTCTCATGCTGAAGCCAACTCATTTTAAAGATCATTTTTAATAGTTCAAATCCCAAAATGTAGTTAAAAATATTGTTACGTTCTTCGGTGCTGGCGACAATTCGTAAAGCAGATTCTAAAAATAAGTCAGGCTTACGACGCGCATCCTGCACTGAGTGAATATAAAACTGTCGAATATAGCTTCTAACGACTGTTTCTGTTAATCTTATCTGGATGTGAAACTTTTGGAGATTGTCTTTAACTTTTTGCTGAATCTCTCGATTCTCAACCAGTCTAGCAATCAGTCCGTTGGCAGTATATTCATCTAGAAATTCTGCTTGAGTATCAGGAGTCGCTGCACAGAGTAAATGACACAGCGAAAGGACATATCGACGTTGATTCCAGGGCAAGCTTTCGGCCCACTGTTTTGCCTCAGATGGAAGCTTATTTAGAATGTTTTCAATTTCACTTTGAGGCAAAGATCCGTGAGGTTGTACGACCCCTGATGGGTAACTCGAAGAAATGGATTCTATCTCAATTCGCTGATTCATTCCCTAAAGCTAATCCTGCGAAGGCTAGCAGTGATTTTATAAACCTAAATTCTCCACTGGAAACCATGTAAAGGGCGAAATTGGAGTGTGAGCATTAGTATGCCCTACGCAGCTTACTTCAAACGCGATCTCTCTGAGTTACCCGCAAGGGGTCGCTTCGAGTTGCCCGGCAGGGGTCGCTTTGAGTTATTCGCAGGGAGCCGCCCCTACTAGAAGCAACTTCAAACGCTTACGTTCTACCCGCTGTTAACGCGAATTCGATCAGATCCTCCAATGCGATTCTCCATTCGGGAACGCCCCCTAAATTCTCCTCCACCCGTGAGGGACTTTGATCCAGAAATCTTGAGAGTTTCCCGGCGTGGGGGCAGACATGCTTTACGACGAAGCGAAAAAACTTCAACGAATTCACGCCTTGTTAGCAGCAAGTGGTTGCCGTTTGAACTGTCCTAATCTGTTTTTCCATACAAAAAGTCCCCATCAGGATGACAGGGATGAAAAGGTGTGAATCTACGGAAAATCTAGCTACCTGCTGTCACTGAAAAGTTGGCAAAATCAGCATACACAGACTTGGGAGTAGCCCACGACTTATCACTTCCCCCAAAAAATGTGCAGAAAAACACGCCATTAATCTTTAAGGTTGAAGTCGATCGAAAGACCACGCCTGCTTGTTCAAAAACTTGGTTGCCATTGATCCACACGCGGACTCGACCATCTTTTTTACCGGGTCGGTTGAGGGTTACTTCCTGCTCTAATCGATACCAGACTCCGGGTTCAAAGTTCCAGGCTCCGCGACCGAGTGACGTTCCGTACTCTTTGCTGGTGGGCAGGTAGGCATAGACTTCGCCTGCTCCATCCCGTCGCCACATATAGCGGGTCGAAAATCCGTCTGTCCCGTTGGGCGTTTTGCCGCCACTGTTAGCTACACCGCCAAAAAGTCCGGGGAGCTTGCCACCTTTGACGAAATCAAAATTTTTGGAGAATCGGACAAAGTAGCTCAGACGCAGTTTGTCGGCAGGTTTGATGCCCAAACTCGCTAAAAATTGCCCACCACCGATCGCGCTTCCACCCTTGCGGGCCGACTCAGGACTGGCAGATCCCTTGGGATATGAGACGCGCAGCACCTTAGAAAACCGACGGGTCGAATCGGGAACGACCTCAAAATTTTGCCAGCCCCAACTCGCCTGATTTTGCACTTTCCACTGTTGCCGCCAGTTTGCCTGATCAAAGGTGCCTGACCAGACCGGGGTAGGACTTCGCGCGGCCGCGATTTCAGTTGAGTCGTCGGGTGAGTCTGACTGCACAGCCGTTGCTGAGGTGAAATAATGGCAGCTATTTAAGGTAAGCGACATCAAGGCGATCGTTGTCAAGATGTGACAAAGTTTCACAGGATTTCCTCTGCTACTAAGATGAGAGACCTGCCCTGAGCGGTTTTCGGCTGTCAACAAACGTTTAGACATAGGCGAAACAGGCACTACTTTATACTAGCGAAGCTGACAAATCTCAGAATAAATCCGTATTAAACCTTGAATAAGTTACCATTAAGGTTTATTTTCAAGTCCTTATTTGGCTAAATTTTAACCAGTCCACGATCGAATCGACCAACAAAATAATCAAGAATGCATCCTGAAGGACAGTTCAATCGTGAGGCTAGTTCATGAACTGTGAGATTGCTTTAGCCACCAGTACTATCAACCAGTACTATTAATTAGATGTGAGCGGTAGTAATAATCAACCATTAATGTAGCAATTACAGAAATCAAATACAAAATGGTGACAGCGGACAGCTTTTTACTGATTTCTTTTTGTCGAGAGGTTATGCCCAAATAGATACAGTACGAACTTAGAGTAATACTGATTCCAATGAATATATAAGCTAGTCGCCTCTGTGCGTATTGCAGTTCAGTTATAAAACCATCAGGAAAACCTAACTGGTCTATATATTGAATATAAACAAGAAAGGATAATACTAGAGCAATGAATCCAATTAGATAAGCAAAAAGATGGTTCAACTTCATATCTGATCTCGATCGACAGAAGATACTAGAAAGTTGATTTTGTAAGCTTGCAGTAGCTCAACCGCAAGGGATCACACGACGTCAGCGTATTTTCTCTATAACAATAACGCTAGCTCTGGTGCTACCGTTGTCCATTGGATGTAGTAGCCTGTTCCTTGATCAACCTTTTGATTTAATACTTTTGCATAAACTTCAACTTCAGAATCTGCTAGAGCTAAGTTTAGCTTTAAGTTAGTTAGAGGTAAAAGCGTTTGAACTGTTTGGAGGTGAGCCACTTTGTGAGATAGACGAACCAGTTCTCCGCAAACCTGCTGGTCTGTTAAATGTTTGCCATCCAGAAGAAAACCTCGTACCACGATCGGGCTTGCCAACTGCTTGAGGATCACTGGTCTACTGGGCAGCTTTAGTGTATGGCAACCCGCGATCGCGCTGATCTCATAAAGCATTGTAGGGGTTGTCATCCCTTTCATCAAAACTTCGGTTTGGCTCTCAACGGTGACAATTTCCCGAACTTCTTGCCAAACATTGGGCGAAATTAAAACTTGTCCACCCGTTGTAAAAGATTCAATTCGGGCAGCAAGATTCACATGACTTCCGATCGCCGTGTATTTGGTGTGATCTTCAGACCCAATATTACCGACGACGACCTCTCCGGTGTTGAGTCCGATGCCCATCTCTAGAACAGGTAGGTTGAGTTCCTGGTTGCGTTGATTGACCGATGTCATGGCGAGCTGCATTGCGATCGCACAGGCTACCGCTCGTTCTGCATCATCTACTTTCTGGAGTGGCGCACCAAAGAGAACCACAATTCCATCCCCGGTTAAATCATTGATCGTGCCCCCATAGCTTTTAATGACGCGCGTCATGTCGCTCAGGTAGAGATTGAGCATCCGCACTACTTCTTCGGGCGCAAGCTTTTCGGAGAGATGGGTAAAGCCTCTCAAGTCAGAAATTAGCGTGGTTACTTTGCGCTTTTCGCCCTTTAAGGTCAAGCCTTCTGGCGTTTCTAGTAGCTGGGTGACGACTTCATCGGTTAAGTAGCGCCCAAAGGTTTTACGCAGTTGGGAAGAGGATTGTGCTTGAAAGGCGGTGATGGCGATCGTTGCCCCAGCTAATGACAACCCTGCCGGAACAATCGGAATCCACCAGCCTTTTAGGAAAACAAGATAGCTAATCGCACCTAAGATAACCGTCGCAGCTAAAAACTTGACTAACAGTTGTAGAGAATCAAAGCGTCGCGATCGTCGCCAAACGAGCAATGCTCCAATGACTGACCACGAAAAGATCCAAATGCCCTCATTCACGTCTGACCAAGATTGAATAAGAGGACGATCGAACAGCGCAGTATTGATCAACTGACTCGTTAGCGCTGCATGAATCTCAACTCCCAACATGGGGTCACGGTAAGGGGTGAGAAACGAATCCTTCAAGCTTTCGGCCGTCGCGCCCATGATCAGAATGCGCCCTTTGAGAAGGTTTGGATCAACGGTTCCTTCGAGAACTTGCTGAACTGAGACGTGATCAAAGCTATTTCTGCCGCCACGATAGTTGAGTAAAATTTGGTAGCCACCGATTTCTGCACCAACATAGCCGCCATCGTGTTCTTGAAAGGGAGCAATGATCGTTTTTCCCAGCTTTACCTGCGAATCGGCAACTTCTTGAGGAAAGATGCCTTGCTTTTCTAGATAGAGCGTCGAGAGCATGGCTGCAAAACTGGGCACTGCTATATCGCCGTCCATGACGCTCAACAGTCCGCGTCGAATTTTACCATCGGTATCTAGTAACACATCATTCGCCGCAACTTGATTTAACTGCTGTAACACGGGAGCAGGCGCAACAGAACCACTAGCAGCACTACTGACTACCTTTTGCACCCCGATTAGATTGGGCGTTGATCTAAACACTTTAACTAAGCGATCGTAGCCTTTTCCCACGGGAATATCTCGATACAAATCGAGTCCGATCGCAGCAGGTTGATGTTGTTTGAGCTTTTCGAGGACTGCGGCAAGCGTTTCGTCAGTGAGCGGAGTGCCATAGCGCTGAACATCGGATTCGGTCACTCCTACAAGGGTAATGCGCGTCTCACGAGCCTCCGACGGCCGCAAGCGCACCCAGTGATCAAACATTGCCCATTCTAAAAATTGTAAGCTGCCGCTCAGACGCACCAACAGCACGATCGCTGTGACGCTTGGAGCCGCAATCAGAACACCGCGCCCTTGCCAGAGTTGTTGTTTTAAGCGTTTCATAGCAGGCGGGATGCAGATTCCTGCAAAAAGCGGTTTCTAATCATTTGTCAATCCTGGGGGCGTTTGAGAGTGATTCTAGCCCTGCTACTGTCAGGAGTGATTTCCAGTCGTTCTTCCAGGCTGCATTGTTAGGGTTGCGCGCTTCGTCCAGGCTGAGAAGGGTATCGTGCCAGAGTCCTGCTTCTGCTAGTAGCGACGATCGACGCTCTGGAGAGGCTTGTTTGAGGGCTTGAGCAAGGGTAGTATTCACTGGGAGATACTCAACCCATCCACGGGATACGGTGTCATCTGACCGATCTTGCTCACTGCATCGCAGCGCCACTGTCCAACGATAAAGCTGACCAGGTTGTAGCTTGGGAGTTGTCGCACTACTCAACGGTAACCGAACAATGCCAGGGGTTTTTGAAACGGGAACAACCGCTTCGTAAAATCTTTTGGGTCGGCTAGTACCAGAACTGGGGTAGATATCGAGAACAACCCGCAGCGATCGGGCTGAAGTTTTTGGAATGTATGCCAGTAAAGTGAGTTGCTCACGGCTGGTCAGGTTGACCCGATCACGAGGTGCTAACACGCTCAAGGGTTCTTGCTGACCGAGACAGAAACCGCTCCGACTAGCAGCACCCGCAGTTGAAGGGGGATTTTTGCGTTGAGGTGGCCGAAAGACAAATCTCGATCGCGCTTCACTGATTTCAGGATTGACGAATCCGATGCTGGTCAATAACAGCGCTGTGACGGTCAAAAGGCGAAAAGCTTTCATTTTCAGGCAGCCTCTATCTTTGATTAGTTATTCTTCTACGAGATCGATAGTTGATCAGGAAAATGCTGTTCAGGGGAGGCTACCTCGATATAGTTCCTTGGCTTCGTTGTTGAGCGCTTTTGCCCCCCAAGCTGCCAATTGTGGGGGACTTTCGGACAAAAATTTAACGTGAATTCGATGGCGTTTTCTCGCTCCGTTATTGGGCACTTCTGCCCCCCAACCCCCCAATTTTGGGGGACTTTGAGACAATATTTCTCGTTCAAAGTCCCTCACTTGTGGGAGATTTAGGGGGCTGCCCGGAGTGGTAACCGTAGCGAAGGATTATCATCGAATTCGCGTGAATTTAGTTCAAAGTCTCTCACTTGTGGGGGATTTAGGGGCAACCCAACTCTACAATCGAAGCGAACCATCTCATCGAATCCATAGATTGCTGAGGAAGTACAGTTCTCTAATCTGCGGTTCCGACCAGGGTAAAGCCTGCCCAGTCTTTGGGGTCGGGATACTTTTTCTGGGTGTCTAACATCGCTTGCTGTAAGGCTCTCGCTTTGTCTGAACCTTGTTTGAGGTGACGATAAAAGCTATTCATTAAGTAAGCCGTTGCTTCATCGGGAACCAGCCAAAGCGAAACAACCACACTCGGAACGCCAGCCGACATCAGCGATCGCGATAAGCCAATCACGCCATCTCCTGTAATTTTGCCGCGTCCTGTGTTGCAAGCGCTCAAAACCGCGAGGTCAGCCCCTAATCGCAGATCAAAAATTTCTTCGGCCGTGAGCAGTCCGCCTTGATCAGACGCAGAAAGAGCCAGCGAACTTTGGAGAGCTTGTCTGTCGTTGAGTAGCCCGTGGGTCGCAAGGTGAATGATGGAAGCCTGAGAAATTCTTTTAAGGACGCGCGATTTAGTGGCCTCTCGACCGACGATCGCTTGAGTGTTTAATAACTGCGCGATCGCATTCGCTTCTCGTTCGCTTCCCGGTAGGTTAGGCAAGTTGTTCGGCATGGGCGTTGGATTGCCCACAATGAGCGCAGACTTCTGATTTGATGGGCGCGATCGAGCCAGCGTCAAAGCTTGAATTGAAGGAGACACCTGAACTGAATGCTTTTGAATTAAATACTGACCCTTCGCATCCTGGAGGGCAGCAAAGGGGACAAGAAAAAGGGCATCTTGGGGAATGAAGATGACGCGAGCGGTGCCATCTCTGGGCAATAAATCGGCGATCGGTTGAATCAAGATTTGATAGGCAGTTTGAGTCGAGGATAAAACGGTCGAAGGCTCTGAAGCGCTTTCTGTAGGTTGCGTGATAGTGCCTCGGATAGCCATCACAAAATTCGTTATGAATGAGTCACTTCCTTCAGGAGCAGCCCCGCGAGATGGGACTGTAGGCGTGTCTATCGAATTCGGTCGATTTTGCAGTTTGCTGAGGTCAACTTGGCGAAAATTGATTTCTCCGGTTGGTTTGACAACCCAGCTATAGAGTTCAGATTCTTTGTGATTTGCGCCGTAGATAATCGAATAGGTGACGATCGTGGCTCGTTGCTGTTTGGCGATCGTCTGAATCTCGGTCACGGTGGGCGGTTGAATGTTGGCGATTTCTTCTTTTGAGCGCTGTGAGAGCAGTTCGACAAAGGCTCTGGCTCGTCCTCGCTCTGCGATCGCTAATGCCTGGGCAGGCTGATTTTGGCGAATCAGGGCTTGCTGCTGCAATCGATAGATATGAGCGTGGGTTTCAAACAGCGCAACTTTATCTGCATCTCGCAGCCCAGGGCGCAAAGATTCAAACCGTTCGATCGCAGTTTGCAGAACTTTGGAAGCCTGTTTGGCTTGTCCGGATTGTTTTTGGTTAAGTTTTTGATCAAGCTGTAACCGAGTTTCTCCAATCCCGCTCAAGGCTCTGATTTCACCCTGCACATCTCCATTGCGTCGGGCTAGTCTCAGCGCATCTTCTAAGGTCGCGATCGCAGACTCAAACTGGTTTTGACTTTTGTAGAAAAATCCTAAATCGTTCAGAACGGCTACTCGACCTGCATCACCCGCCAGACGAGTTGTTGCTAACGCTTGTTCGTAGTAAGAAAGCGCCTGTTTGGGATTGGCTTGCTCTGCTGCCAGTTGAGCCATTCCTCGAAACACACTGACCTTTCCAGTCTGGTCTCCCCGCCCTGTCATTCCTTTCAGCGCTTGCTGATAATAGGTTTGCGACTGGTTGAGTTGTTTGAGAACTTGACTGACCCGCCCCAGACTTTGAAGTGTTCGATCGTAGCTCAACCAATCTCCGACCCCTTGGCGCACTGCTAACGCTTGATTGTAGTAGTTTTTTGCAGTGTCGTATTGTCCCAGGCTGAAGTAGACATCTGCGATCGCATTCAAGGCACGACCCTGATCGACGCGATCGCCGGGCGCACGAATGGCTAGCAGTAAAACGTCGAGTGCCTGTGTATAAAATCCTAATGCGTGTAGCGTTTCGCCGATTCCCAGACGATTACGAGTTTCTGCACCGATGTCTGCGCCTTGTCCCCCTGCTGCCGCCCTAAACAATCGCAAAGCTTCTCGGTAGTTGCCCCGTTCTAATTGAATTGAGCCTTGCGTACTGAGAATCGCGCCTTGAGAAGAATGACGACCCGGAAGGGCTTGAGCTTGCTGAGTGCGACTGAAAGCCTGGTCATATTTGCCTAATCGCACTTCAGCGATCGCTAATTGCAGCAAAACAGCCCGTTGTCCTTCGATATCTGCGATCGCACGATAGGCGCTCAGAGCTTGCTCCAAAGATTGAGAAGCTGGAACTAGAACATTTTGTTTGAGATAGTCACTACCCGTTTTGAACAGTCGGTCAGCTTGGGGTTTGCCTGGCGCAATCGATTGAGCTTGCACACAAACCGCAGGGGCGATTGTCAAAAGTGCTGCGATCGCCGAGATAGTCAGGAGCCGAGCAGGAATGCCTCTCATAGAACGCAAAACGTGGAACGGAGTACTACCGGGTTTAGAGTGCCTCTATTCTAACCACGATCGTTAATTCTGCTACTCACAGCTACATATTAGACTGCTTTGAAAATAGAGGATTAGACGGGTGATTGAGCGGCGGCAATGGGCGTCAGTTGAACCTGATACCCTAACTGCTCTATCCGCTGCTGCAAGGTTTGAACCAGGTGTTGTTGTCGCTGTTGTCCAGTTTCGGTGGTGCGGTGATCTCGATAGCGCCTTGGTTGGGAACGGTCAAATGTTTGAGCAGACGATCGAGGGTTGCGCTCAAAGTCGATTCATCCGTCAAGGCGGGAAGGGCAGATACTGAACTTGGGGATGCCGGAGTCATGGCGTAATTTCAATTCTTTCTTGCCTGACTCTACCCCTTTCCTAAAGAATTCTCGATCTAGTGATCCTCAATGAGAACACTTCTAACACTCATTTTTACAGTGGCTCTGTTATTTATGAGTCTGACCAGCCTGCTCTCGCGGATGCTGATATTGCCGCAGGTGCCAAAGTCTTTAATGTAAACTGTGCATCCTGTCATATGGGCGGCGGAAACGTGATCAATGCTGCCAAGACGTTGAAGAAAGATGCTCTGGTTGCCAATGCTAAAGATACGACAGCGGCGATCGTCACTCAGGTCACGAAAGGTAAAGGCGCAATGCCCGCTTTCAAAGGTCGCCTCACGGAAGAACAAATTGCCTCTGTGACTGCCTATGTATTAGACAAGGCTGAGAAAGGCTGGTAGCGTGTATCTTTTTACCGTCAGTTCGATGAACGCTTCGCTTCGCTTTTAGATCCAGGAACGCCCCCTTTCCTCCAGTCATAAGCGTGGTGCAATGCTTCAAAAACTAATACAGCATCAAATAACCCCTGATGTGGGACTGCTGCCGCAACTGTTTCCATTGGAACTTCAATGAATTCTAGGTTGACCTTGAGATTTTTCGCTTCAAAGCTTTTAATCCTAGTCTTAGCATCCCTAATATCATGAGGAGAGATTGAAGTACCCACTACATCAAACTTCATTAAAGCTAGTGATTCTGACATCCATCCAGATCCGCATCCAAGTTCGAGTAGTTTTTGTGGCGGATGAATCTGTAGTCTTTCAAGCATGACCACGAGATCGATAAGGTCTGTAAGATACTTTCTTGTTCCATATCCAAACCAAAATGGTTTGCGAAGCTCACTTTCAGCAACTTCGGAGGCAGTGACTTCTGGCAATGAAAAACGGTAAGCGATCTCTGCGTCATGAGTCGTTTTCTCATCATTAAATTTTGGAGGAAACTCTCCACGCGAGTAGTCATCCAAAATCAAATACGCTCCAATCAATAACTTTTCTATCCTTGTTAAAGGTAGGTTCCAATCCTGTTGGTTCAAAGTCCAGAGATTACGGCCTCTGCTCAAAAGTGTGGATCTTGAGATCGTCTTGACCAACTGCTGCAACTTCGTTACCATTATTCGCCACCTCAAACTAACGATTGCTGGACTGACTATGCTACTCCAGAAAGTGATGCAGAAACCCTCACCATATTTTCAGAATGAGTAACGTAAACAAACTCATTCGATTCCTTGCTTACACAAGCCCCCATTTACGCTAGCATTCCGTTATCATTTCAGGCAGTCTTTGATAGACCCATTCGAGAAGTTTGGCGGTTTAGAGGGTTGATTAAGCCACAAAATTTATGCCTTTTCTATCTTGATTACAGATCTGAGTGTCCTTACTATTAATTGATTAACTAATTGATCAGGTGAATTGCAGACTATGTGGACAGTCAAACTGCCGTCTGGAAGACCAATGCCCATTTTGGGACAGGGCACTTGGCGAATGGGAGAAGCCGATCGCACCCGCAAAGCCGAAACCGATGCCCTAAGCCTGGGATTGGATCTGGGAATGACTCTAATCGACACCGCTGAAATGTATGGAGAAGGCGGCGCAGAAACGATCGTCGGCAAAGCCATTTCGGGACGGCGAGATCAAGTGTTTCTCGTCAGCAAGGTTTATCCGCACAATGCCACTCGTCAGGGCGTGATACAGGCGTGCGATCGTAGCCTAAAGCGACTGGGCACTGATTATCTGGATCTTTATTTGCTACATTGGTGCGGTTCAGTTCCTTTATCAGAGACGTTTGAGGCATTTCACATACTGCGTCAGGCTGGGAAAATTCTCGATTTTGGGGTGAGTAACTTCGATCGCTCTGATATGGAAGAAGCCCGCCAGTTTGATCAAGGTTTGACGGCGACGAATCAAGTTCTCTACAATCTCAGCCGTCGTGGAGTCGAGTGGGACTTGTTGCCTTGGTGTCGCAAAAATAGCATTCCTCTCATGGCTTACTCACCGATCGAACAAGGCAGATTGTTGAAGAATTCCACTTTGAAAACGGTTGCCGATCGACACACTGCATCTCCGGCCCAGATCGCGATCGCCTGGTTACTTCAGCCAAAGGATGTGATGGTGATTCCAAAGTCGAGTCATCCCGATCGCATTCGTGAAAATTATGCAGCGCTTGAGATCGTCTTAACGCCAGAAGATCTAGCTGATTTGAATCAAGCCTTTCCGCCGCCTCGTACTGCAAAACCACTAGAAATGCTTTATAAAGTCACCTGCAAATAACCCGCTGTCGGAGCAATCTCGCGATCGTGAGTTTTCTCCTCGTCAACGCAAGCCATTAGATTCTTTTGTGTTTAACAAAAAATGGGGGCAGGCTTTGCCCTGGGTGAGTGAGGGTGAACGGTTTTTTGGCTGAAAAGTATAGGTCAGTACACATCATCAACGACAAAGTGAATACAGTATGCAAGAGAGCGATCAAGCTTCAATTTGACAAAATTCATTCGCTTCGTTGTTTGGCGTTTTGCTCCCCAACCCCCCAATTTAATGGACTTTGAACCAGTTGAGACTTTGGGTGAAGCGCTAAGATTACTTGTATTGATCAGTCCTTTACAATTCATTGAGACGTGACCCAAGCTATCGAAAACCATCTGACTCTTATGATTAATGGGGCAACCGTTCGACTCAAAGACGTGTCGCCGACGATGACTTTGCTGGAATATTTGCGGCAGAGTGGACGGATTGGGACTAAAGAAGGCTGTGGTGATGGAGACTGTGGAGCTTGTACGGTGGCGATCGTCGCTCAGGGCACTCATGGTCAGCCTCAATATCAAGCCGTCAATAGCTGCCTAATTCCGTTGGGGTCGGTGGCGGGGCGAGAAATTGTCACGGTTGAAGGGGTGAGTCAGGAAGCGCTCCATCCAGTACAGGCGGCGATGGTGAAAACGGGCGGTTCTCAATGTGGGTACTGTACGCCGGGATTTGTGATGAGTTTGTTTGCGGCTTATTACGATCGCAATTTAAATGATGCTTGTGTCGAGGGAAATCTGTGTCGCTGTACGGGTTATCTCGCGATTCGACGGGCGGCCCAGGAAGCGATCTCTTCGAGTTCCCCGCAAGGGGTCGCCCAGCAATCGGATGAGTCAACTGATTACTTTGAAGAACGGCTGAAACATACGGACGCGAATCTGAACGAAATTCGATATCACGGCAACGAACAGTTCTTTTATCGTCCGACTCGATTAGAAGAAGTCTTTGCATTGATGAATGAGTACCCTGATGCAAAGTTGATTGCTGGGGGAACCGATTTAGGATTAGAAATTAGCTACCATCGCCAATCGTTTCCTGTCCTCATCTCACTCGAAGCGGTAGCAGAATTGAAAACGCTGGAGAACACATCAGACTTTGTAGAAATTGGGGCGGCTGTGCCGTTGAGTCACTTTGAGGATCGGCTGCGGGGAGTCTTTCCTAGTTTGGATGAGATGCTGTTTTGGTTTGCAGCTCGGCAAGTTCGGACTCGTGCTACGTTGGGCGGCAATATTGGGACGGCTTCCCCGATCGGGGATCTGCCTCCCGTTCTCTTATCCCTTGATGCCACGTTGCGATTAGCCAGCGCTAGAGGTGAACGCACCATTCCTCTAATCGACTTTTTTAAGGGATATCGACAAACCGATTTACAGCCAGGTGAAGTGATTGTTTCAGTACGGATTCCTAAAGTGAGCGGGATCAATCGCCGCAGTCAATCCTACAAAATCGGTAAGCGCGGAACGGACGATATCAGCATTGTAGCGGCGGCATTTGTGATTGATCTGGATGCAGATCAGCGAATTATTCACGCTCGGCTGGCTTATGGAGGAGTAGCCGCAACGCCTGTGAGAGCGATCGCCGTTGAAGACCTATTAATCGGCAAGCTCTGGAATGCTGAAACAGTGCAGCAGGCAAAGTCAGCCCTCAAACAAGCCTTTACCCCGTTGACGGATTTGAGAGGCAGTGCAGACTATCGGAAGCTGTTAGTGGCGAATCTGTTTGAGAAGTTTTTTGTAGAATTCGGTGAAGCACACAAGCTAGGGGAACTTGCATCATGAGCGCAGTTGGCAAACGCAAAAGTCATGAAAGTGCAGAAGCTCACGTCAGCGGAACAGCAGTCTACACAGACGATCAGCGCATTCCTGCGGGTATGTTGTCGCTATTCCCCGTTCTGTCTCCCCATGCGAGGGCACGGATTACTAAAATCGATGTGTCTGCGGCTTACGAGGTGGAGGGTGTTGTAACGGTTCTGACTGCTGATGATGTGCCAGGAGAAAACAATACTGGGGTGATTGTTCACGATGAAGTGTTACTAGCCACGGATGAAGTAAGCTATTGGGGACAGGCGGTTACTTGGGTGGTTGGTGAAACTGAGACCGCCGCTCGACTAGGAGCCGAAAAAGTAGTCGTTGACTATGAGCCATTGGAGCCGATCTTGAGCATTAAAGATGCCATTGTTGCTCAGAGCTTTCACAATCGATCGCAGTTAGTTCGTCGAGGCGACCCGCAAGCGGCACTTCAAACTTCAGACTTTTGCCTGGAAGGGGAAGTCGAAATGAATGGACAAGATCACTTCTACCTCGAAACTCAGGCGAGTTGGGTGATTCCGGATGGCGAGGGACACTATCAGGTTTATTCATCAACACAGCACCCGACTGAAACTCAGATCATTGTGGCGCGAGTGTTGGGTGTGTCAAGTAACCAAGTGGTTGTGACCTGTTTGAGAATGGGCGGTGGATTTGGCGGCAAAGAATCTCAGGCGAATCCGTTTGCATCGGTGGCTGCGATCGCCGCTCACAAAACCGGCCGTCCCGCACGAGTCAAGCTGAGACGACACCACGATATGATTCTCACGGGCAAACGACACGGCTATCTGGGTCAATACAAAGTTGGCTTTACGGCAGATGGCATGATCACTGCCCTGGATGTGGATCTCTATGCGGATGGCGGCTGGAGTCTCGATCTGTCGCCTCCCGTTCTATTGAGAGCAATGCTGCATGTAGACAATGCCTACTACATTCCTCATGTGGAAGTGCGAGGGCAGATTGCTAAACTGAATCGTGTCTCGAATACAGCGTTTCGGGGATTTGGTGGCCCACAAGGGATGATTGTGATCGAAGAAGTGATCGATCGCATTGCCCGCCATTTGAATCTGCCGCCGGATGGGGTGCGCGAGAGCAATTTTTATCACGGGGCTGGCGAAACGAATACGACGCACTACGGACAAGAACTCTATGACAATCGGCTGACGCGCATCTGGAATGAAGCCAAAGCCAACGCCAATTTTGCAGAACGGAAGATTGCGATCGCTCAATTCAATCAATCCAATGCTTATAAAAAACGTGGGTTGGCCATCACGCCCGTCAAGTTTGGGATCTCCTTCAACAAGACTCAATATAATCAGGCGGGAGCGTTGATTCTTGTCTATGCCGATGGCAGCATTCAACTCAACCACGGTGGCACAGAGATGGGGCAAGGACTGCACACCAAAATGCTACAAGTTGCGTCTCAAGCCTTGGGCGTGAAGTTAGAACGGTTTCGCATGATGCCGACTAGCACTGACAAAGTACCGAATACCTCTGCAACAGCCGCTTCGAGTGGCTCAGATTTGAATGGTCAGGCGGTCAAAAATGCGTGTGAAACGATTCGAGAAAGGCTGGCGACGGTGGCGGTGAGCATGATGATGTTGGATACGCCCGAAGATCTGGTGTTTGAAGACGATCGCATCTTCTGTCACAGCTATCCCCAACTTTCTGTCAACTTTGCTGATGTGGTGAAACAGGCTTATAGCGATCGCATTAGTCTGTCTGCCACGGGCTATTACCGCACGCCGAATATCTATTGGGATGAAACCACGGGCAAAGGTCGGCCGTTCTATTATTTTGCGTATGGTGCTGCGGTCTGTGAAGTAGAAGTCGATGGCTTTACGGGCACATTCAAACTACGCCAGGTAGACATTGTGCATGATGTGGGCGAGTCGTTGAATCCGCTAGTTGATCAAGGTCAGATCGAAGGCGGATTTGTCCAGGGAATGGGCTGGCTCACAATGGAAGAACTGGTGTGGGATGCTCAAGGACGACTGCGAACCGATGCCCCCAGCACTTACAAAATTCCCACGATTAGCGAAGTTCCCGAACACTTCAACGTTCACTTACTAGAACGAGCCGCACAAGATGGTGTGATCTATGGCAGCAAAGCGATCGGGGAGCCTCCGTTTATGTTGGCGATCGCCGTCCGAGAAGCGATTCGAGAAGCCATTGCCGCGTTTGGACAACCCAATCAAGTGCCTCTTTCATCTCCCTTGACTCCAGAAGTCACCCTGTGGGCGATCGAGCAGGTTCGGACTCCGGCTGCTTCTATTGTTGATCCCGTTTTGGTGACATGACGCTGGATTTTTATGCTCGATTGGCTGAATGGTTAGGTCAAGAATCCGTCGTGGTCGCAACGGTGGTCAGTGTCAAAGGTTCGGTGCCCAGAGAAGTCGGCGCAAAGATGATCATCGGCGCTCACAATCGGATCTTCTCAACCATTGGGGGCGGCGCGGGAGAAGCTTCGATCATTGAGCAAGCCGCGATCGTGCTGCAAACAGGCAAAAAACAGTTTGTCGAAATTGATCTCACAGGAACCCCTCAGCGAAAAACTCAGGGCGTTTGTGGAGGCAAAATGCAGGTGTGGCTAGAACGGTGGTCTGGAGAGTGGGCAATTTCTCTAGTTCAACAAATTCTACATCGTCTCAAAGCCGGACAATCCGCCCCATTGGTCACACCCTTTGATGCAGATCAGTTGCCTCATTTGCTAAACGAATCAACCCCCAACAGTTTTACAGAAACGCTACAGCCCCCACCCACGCTGCTGATCATTGGTGCAGGACACGTCGGCCAACAGTTGGCAAAAGTCGCGCACTTGAGCGGATTTCAAATCGTGGTACAGGACGATCGTGCTGAATGGGCGAATACAAACCGTTACCCTCACGCCTCCAAAATTTACACTGAAGCGATCGCTGATGTGATTGGTCAATTTGCAGATCACACAATGCTGTACGTTGCGCTAGTGACACGCGGCTATCAACAAGATCTAATGGCTTTAGAAACGTTATTAAACCAAAAATTAAATTGTCAATACATTGGGATGATTGGCAGCGAGAAACGAGTGCGACAGGTTTATCAATCACTAGAAGACAGAGGAATTTCTCAAAGTAGATTGCGATCGATTTATGCGCCGATCGGTCTTGATATTGGGGCACTGACTCCCGAAGAGATTGCTATCAGCATCGTTGCAGAACTGATTTTGGTGCGTCGTGGGGGCACTGGCCGTTGTCTGAGCAAGCGCTTTAAAGTCTAAGGAATTTGTTGACGTAAATTCGATTGAGACTTTTCGCTGCGTTGTTTTAGTCTTCTGCCCCCCACCCCCCCAACTTTGCTACCGTGTACACACAAGTCCGGAATCGCTTCGTTTCAATCGGCTTCAGCCCCCTAAATCCCCCAATCTGGGGGACTTTGACCCAGAGAGATTGCCTAGCATTCAAAGTCCCCCAATTTTGGGGGATTTAGGGGGCGAAGGGTCTCGGCAATGACGGATCAATCAACTTGTGTGTACACGGTAGCCCAACTTTGGGGGACTTTAAGATCAGACTTCTGGTTCAAAGTCCCCCAGAATGGGGAATTTAGGAGCTGCCCGGATTAATCACCGTAGCGAACGATTTCATCGAATTCACGTTCACTTATCAAACGGCTCGCTTCACAAAATGACTCCAATCTCTACTTGACGAGAATCAAAATTCCAGATATTCTCTCAAATCAAGGACATCTTTTCGTCACGGGAAAGTTGTCCGATCGCCCAAAAAACTTAGTCTGTCGCCGCCCCAAGTTGTAGCAAGCAACGAAGGGCAGCTAACCCGCAAGACTGCTGTTCCCAGTCAAGAGGGCTAATGGAGGATTTTATCACTCCTTTGGTCGCTCCGACTTGTTCTGCTCTTTGGGGCGGCTAGTTTTTTGGGTTTCTTTGGAGACCTAAAATTGGAGTACCTACATGGCAGAGCGCCTTTTGAACGCTGGCTTTTGGCTGTGCGATTTCGCCTACGCATTTCTAGAATTGATTCAACGCCGATTCCTTCCCGATTCCATTCCCCGTTTCACGATTACTTCGCTTCGCATTCCGCTTCAAGATCTCTTACCTGATGTCGCCATTCCTCACTCTGATGAGTTTGAAGTGTTGCGAGTGTTAATCATTGGTTCCTCAGACGGCGTAACGGAGACGATTCAAAATCTGCACGTCCGACGATTTGCAAACGCCACCGATTGGAGTCCTTTACTGCCTGCACCCTCGTTTGGAGAAGTGATGAGTATTCTGACTCGACAGCGACCAAAGATGGAGCGATCGACCCCATAATATTCGCACCCCATCCAAGGAACTGCACTGATTCAGGAGATCAAAACCCTTAAATTTCCTAAGTCAACGTGAATTCGATGAGAGGTTTTCCGCTTCGTTGTTCACGGCTTTTGCCCCCCA
>NZ_JBJPHU010000088.1:0-29908 GCF_052939515.1 Phormidesmis sp. 146-33 | reverse complement strand
CCGATAAACAAAACGGTGAGAATCCAGGTTGCTCGATTTAAGGTCGTTTCGGCACTCTTGGTACTCGTAAAGAGTTGAGCCTGCCCACCCAAACCACTCAGTCCATCCCCTTTGGGACTATGCAACAGCACGAGGACAATCATCCCCGCCGCACAAAACATCCAAATCGCTTTCAAAACGTAAACTGCTGTCATCGTCACAATTCCACAAAACAACTGATAATTCCAGATTACCTGGCAATCTTCACAGGTGTCCGATTTTTACGAACCTCAAACCCGGCAGACTCGATAATCGATCGCCCCGTCATCTCAGAAGGTTGATCCAGCCTGAGAATGTCGAGAATCGTGGGGGCGATATCTGCCAGACGACCATCTTCTCTCAGCGCCACATCCGTCCCGTGTCCCGGAATCTTTAGCCCTTCCCCTTCTACCAGGATAAACGGAACGGGATTTGTCGTGTGCGCCGTCCAGGGGTTTCCTTGCTCGTCCCACATCAGTTCTGCGTTGCCGTGGTCTGCAATGATGATCGCCGTTCCCCCAGCACGATTGACGTTTTCTAATAGACGACCGAGACATTTATCGACCACTTCTAGAGCAGTCACCGTCGCATCCATTTGTCCTGTGTGACCGACCATATCGGGGTTGGCGTAGTTGATCACAATTAGAGAATAAACTTTCTTTTCAACGGCGGCGACGGCCACATCGGTTACAGCCTCGGCAGACATTGCGGGCGCACTGTCGTAGGTCAACACCATCGGACTCGGCACCAACTCTCGATCTTCACCCGGAAAAGGATCTTCTAGTCCGCCGTTAAAAAAGTAAGTAACGTGGGCGTATTTTTCAGTCTCCGCAGTACGAAGCTGGCGCAATCCGTGTTGAGAAATCACTTCACCGAGAATATTATTCAAATTTTGCGGCTCAAAGGCCACCAAAACAGGGAAATGGGGATCGTACTGGGTGAATGTGGCAAACGAGAGCGGTTGAATCTGTTGACGATCGAAGCTATTAAATTTGGGATCGACAAAGACCTGAGTGAGTTGGCGGGCCCGATCGGGGCGAAAGTTAAAAAAGATCACGCCGTCTCCCGCTTCTAGTGCGCCAGGGGCAATGCGGGTGGGCAATACAAATTCATCCGTTTTGCCTGCGTCGTAGGAGGCTTGCAGTACTTCCAAAGCAGAACGCCTATCGCCAGAGCCGTCCTGGGTCATCGTGTCATAGGCGAGTTGTACCCGATCCCAGCGGCGATCGCGATCCATTGCATAATAACGACCGCTGAGCGTTGAAATCTGTCCGATGCCGATACGAGCGATCGCAGCTTCAATCTGGCCGACCGCCTCCAATCCATCGTGGGGCTGGGTGTCTCGCCCGTCGGTAATCACATGCAGGCAGACTGTTTGAATGTTTTGTGCCTTAGCCAATTCAAGTAGCCCAAACAGATGAGTCAAATGAGAATGTACGCCTCCCTCAGAACACAAGCCCACCAGATGTAGCTTGCCGTTACTCTGCCGCACGTCTTCACAAACTTTGACTAACTTAGGATTTTTGAGCAGCGTACCATCTTCGACCGCATCTGAGATTCGCACCAGTTCTTGAGGAACGACTCGACCCGCCCCGATATTGAGATGTCCCACTTCTGAGTTGCCCATTTGACCATCCGGCAGCCCAACATCTTTGCCAGAAGTCCGAATCAACGTGTGAGGGTAGACTTCCCACAAGCTGTTCATCACGGGTGTGTTAGCGGCAGCAATGGCGTTCCCGTCTTTGTCTTCGCGATAACCCCAGCCGTCTAAAATAATTAGCACTACAGGAGAGACAGGCACCTGCGCCATAGTTGAACGCCCTTCCACTAAATATTTCTCCGCAAATGATACCACTGCAACTGAGACCCTTTAACGCCCAAACTCCCGACAAAGTTAATCTGTTTGAGGAGTAAAGAGTGGGTTAAGAAGGCGACAGGGATTGAACCCAATCGCTCAAGGCAATCTTAGCAATCAGTAATAAATGGTTAAATTACAGACTGTCTGTTTTGTTTAACCTCTACCTTTGTACTTAGATCAGCGAGCCTTTTGCGTTTTCTTTGCCTTTTCTTTCTCTTTCTGTTTTTCTCGCTTGGATTCCACTTTTGCGGTTTTTTCGGCTTCGATCGCCATTAGTTTATTTTTCTCTTTTTCTTCAGCAATTTTATCGAGATAGTAGTGATAATCTCCCCGATAAAGACGCAGTTCTCCGTCTCGAATTTCGACGACTTTATTGACGGTTTGTGAGATGAAATAGCGATCGTGCGACACAATAATCACGCTGCCATCGTAGTTTTGAATCGCCTCTTCGAGCATCTCTTTGGCAGGAATATCAAGGTGGTTGGTCGGTTCATCTAAGATCAATAAATTGGCGGGACGCAACAGCATTTTTGCCAACGCAAGTCGGGCTTTTTCGCCCCCGCTGAGAGATTCTACTTTTTTGAACACGGTGTCTCCACTAAAGAGAAATCGACCCAACAGCGTCCGCACTTCTTCATTCGTCCACTTCGGAACTTCGTCGTGAATGGTTTCGACAACGGTTCTTTGTAAGTCGAGGGCTTCGGCTTGATTTTGCTCAAAATAGCTGGGCAAAACGTTATGATCCCCTAACTTAATGCTGCCGTCGCTGGGGTTTTCCATACCCATAATTAAGTGCAGCAAGGTCGATTTTCCGGCTCCGTTGGGCCCCAAAATGGCAATGCGATCGCCCCGCTCGATTAGCAACTCAGCCCCCAAAAACAAAATCTTTTCGCCATAGGTGTGCACGAGATCCTTGATGATCACCACTTCTCGACCACTACGAGGAGCCGGAGGAAAGCGAAAATGCAGCGATCGCACATCTGAATCAGGTGCCTCAATCCGCTCAATTTTGTCTAACTGTTTCTCGCGGCTCTTGGCTTGAGTACTGCGGGTGGCACTGGCCCGAAAGCGATCGACAAAGGTTTGCTGTTTTTCTAATTCTTTTTGCTGGCGCTCAAAGGCGCTCATTTGGGCATCCCGCAGTTCGGCTTTTTGGGCTAAGTAGGCGGAATAGTTACCGAGATAGGTGGTAGATACGCCGCGCTCAGTTTCGACAATTTGGGTGCAGAGGCGATCGAGAAATTCCCGGTCATGAGAGACGATTACCATCGGGGTAGACAAGCCTTTGAGGTAAGTTTCGAGCCACTCGATCGTTTCTAAATCTAAATGGTTGGTCGGTTCATCCAAGAGCAGCAGATCGGGTTTTTGCAGAAGAATTTTGCCCAAACTCATTCGCATTTGCCAACCGCCACTAAAGGCACTGACTAAGCGATCGCCGTCTTCGCTCTCAAACCCCAGTTCCGGCATAATTTTCTCAATGCGAGACTCTAAGCCGTAGCCGTCTAAGGCTTCAAACCGTCGCTGTAGCTTGTCCATTTTGTGGATCAGCTTGTCCAATTCCTCCGGGTCAGCCGTCTCCATCGCATGGTGAACTTTGGACAGCGCTTCATGAACGTCGTTGGCTTCTCCAAAGGCTCGCCAAAATTCTTCTCGAACGGTGCGTGTGGGATCGACTTCAAATTCTTGAGTCAGGTAAGCGATGTGTAAACTCGCCGGACGAATCACCTCACCCGTCGTCGGCTCCATTTCGCCTGCAATGATCTTCAGCTGCGTCGATTTGCCAGCCCCATTCACGCCGACCAGACCGACTCGATCGCCGGATTTGACCTCCCAGTTAATATCTTTTAATACTTCGCCAGTGGGATAAATCTTACTGACGTGTTCGAGTCGCAGCATGTTGGGAGGCTCCAGAGGAATCGGTTAGGGATTGTTGCAGGATAAACAAATCGTAACAAGAGATGGAGAGATTGTGAAAATCCTCTTTGCCGTGATCGATCTGAAACGTCCTCAGTCAATGAAACTCGCAAATGATATCGTGAGCAGGTGAATGATTAGTGTCTCTTTGCCATGTCAGCTTCCGAATCTCTTTCCGCGCAGTCGATCCCAGTTGGAAAAATTCAGTATGACGATCGGGGTCTGGTTCCTGCGATCGTGCAAGATTATCTTGATGGCACTGTCTTGATGATGGCCTGGATGAATGCGGATTCGCTACAAAAGACCTTGGAGACGGGCGAAACCTGGTTTTGGAGTCGATCGCGTCAGGCATTTTGGAACAAGGGCGCAACGTCAGGACACCTTCAAAAGGTCAAAGCAATTCGGTATGACTGTGACAGCGATGCTTTGTTGGTGACTGTAGAGCAGATTGGGGAGATTGCTTGTCACACAGGAGAGCGCAGTTGTTTTCATCAGGTGAATGGCACGATTACGCCGCCGCCTGCCGATACGCTGTCTCAGGTGTTTGAGGTGATCTGCGATCGTCGGGATCATCCCAGTGAAGGCTCTTACACTCGCAAGCTATTGGATGGCGGCGACAACACAATTCTTAAAAAAATTGGCGAAGAAGCTGCCGAAGTCGTAATGGCTTGTAAAGATGATGATCCCGATGCGATCGCCGGGGAAGCTGCCGACTTGCTCTATCACACATTAGTCGCAATCGCTTACCACAACGTCGATCTCAAAGCTGTCTATCGCAAACTTCAGGAACGCCGCCGATAATGATGACTTGCAATGGAATGAGAATTGAATAAGGTCGTTTACTGCCAAGTTACTTCGCCCCTAAATCCCCCATTCTGGGGAACTTTGAGATCAAAAAATTCTGGAATTCAAAATGGGTTCGAGCTTCAAAGTCCCCCAAATTTGGGGAATTTAGGGAACTGCAACCCATTGAAACGAAGCCAAAATCAACTGACCAGGCATATTTGGAAAATTTCAGGTTAATAAACTCGCGTTCCTAAGCGGGGAGGGCGATCGTACTGACGTTGAGTTATTCTCCCCTTTCTCAGAACGGTCGGCGAGGGGACGCGCTAAATTTGTTGCGATCGAGCGCAAAGTCTCCATCCACAAACGCCCCGACTTCGGTGCCTGCTTCGTAGGTCATGTTTTTGCCCTTGAATAGCAGTGCCAGTGGGTTGATGATCGCCGCAACTGCAATGATCCCTCCTGACGTACCGCCGCCGCCTTCTTTACTGCCGCGCAGAGCCACCCGTTCGCCGCTGACCAAGGTGACTTCTTTGATGGCGATCTCTAGTTTGCCTTTGCGTCCGAGCATTCCAGAGCGTTTGACATCGGTGACAACACCCTTGGCGCTGGCACCTTTAGCAATCACCACTGCATTGCTGATAACCACATCTTCTGCGACTTCAAACTCGATCGGGTCGTTCTTCTCCGCATTTTTTGAAGAAACGGTTTGCTTAAACTTGAGCTTGATTGGAGTGCCATCGGCCAACCCAAAGGTCAGAGCCGGGGTTGCAGAAGCGGGAGGTAAAGGTTGTCGCGTTTGGCTGATTTTAATAACAGGAGTCGCATTGGCTATGCTCGGAAAGTAAGTCGCCATTGCGACAACATCTAACCCAACAAACAGCGCAGACATGACAACAAGAGCCTTCTTCATGGGTATGGTTCCTGAGAGTATGTAGAGATTGAGAAGTTTGGGCAAAGTGCCGATCGAATCGACAAGATTTGCCCCGGCGATCGCAGACCCGATGAGATTTTGTTTGAACCAGAAGCCTACAGCAGACTTGAGAATAATCTCGGTTTTGTGTGCCCCCATAGTCATCACCGTCCAAACTTGCTTTTACGCCAAAAAGCTAACTTTCATTCAAAAACACTGTCAAGGTTTTCGTGAGAAACGATCAACAGCTTTATGGGTCAGACTAGGTTACAAAAATCGCTTTTTTAACTAAGTACAGAAACATTTAAAGGATCAACAGGGATCAACGCTGCAAACTCCTGTGTAGACCGATCGCAGGACTCAAGGATCTTCTTTTGCAGGAGTCGATCGCGGATAACCCACTGAGTTGAGCGCTTCGGGTGTCCAATTGTCGTAGTAGTGCGTGGTTGCCAATCGAGTCGAGGCTTGCGTGAGTTTGTTGATCGATTGAATGGTCAAATTGAGAAAGGGGTCTTGTCGAGTCCGAACGCCCTGAATGTTAAAAGCATCGTCGGGGTGTCCTCCAAATGCAGTCAAGTCAAGTGGCTGAAGGTGTGTATTCAAACGATCGACTTGTTGTTGAAAGCGGTCAAAACTCGTCACCTGGCAGTCAGGATGGATTAACAGCAAAACGTCATGCTGTCTGGTTTGAGCAAATTGATGAATCATCTGCATCAACGGCGAAGACGACGTGAGATCATCCAATCGAAATCGCTGCACCTGAAAGTCAATTTTGTGGTGCAGCCGGGCCTGCTTGGCAAATGGACAAATCGGCAAACCTCCAAATACGGGATGTGGCTGCTCTAAAACATCCTGCAAATATTGAGTCATCGCAGCAATCACGCTCGCTGTTTCTGGCATTCAGCCTCTCCTCACGGTTGGACTTTGGACTTCGGACTCTGAACCTCGGACATTGGATCTTGGGCGTTGCTGAATCAGGGGGTGTGCCCCAAAGCGGCGGGAACCCCAAGGTTCAAAGTCCCCCAAAATTGGGGATTTAGGGAGCGAAAAGATGGACACTTCCCACAGATTCATCCCTTCAATCAGCAACGCCGGATCTTGGACTTTGGACAGAGCAAATTTTAGTTTAAGGTCTAAGGTTCAATGTGTAATATTTGACCTTCAACGCTCTCTGTTCACCGTCTGACGTCTTCTTCAATCCCCCGATTCCCCCGGACGCTCTTCGCTAAAATAGAATCTGTCCCCTGCCGAGCCTTTCCCTTGACTGCCACTTCTCCCAAAATTGTTCTTGTTGATGGTCACTCCCTGGCCTTTCGCTCTTATTTCGCGTTTGCCAAAGGTCGAGATGGCGGACTTCGGACTTCGACTGGGATTCCGACTAGCGTCTCTTATGGGTTTCTCAAAGCGCTGCTCGAAACGATCGACCTCGAACGCCCCGATTATCTAGCGATCGCCTTCGATTTGGGGGGAGCGACCTTTCGCCACGATGCCGATGATACCTACAAAGCCGGCCGACCCGAAGCGCCCGAAGACTTTATGCCTGACCTGGAAAACCTTCAGGAATTGCTCAAGGCGATGAATCTGCCGATCGTCGTCACGCCGGGATATGAGGCTGATGATGTGATTGGGACGCTGACTCGCAAGGCCAAGCAGGAAGGCTTTCAAGTCAAAATTTTGAGTGGCGATCGCGATCTGTTTCAACTCATCGATCCCGAAGAACAGGTGAAAGTGCTCTATATGAGTACGGTCTACGGCAAGGGAACTCAGCCGCCACGAGAGTTTGGCATCGCGCAGGTTAAAGACAAGTTGGGCGTTTTGCCGTCTCAGGTGGTGGACTTTAAGGCGCTGTGTGGCGACCCGTCGGACAATATTCCCGGCGTAAAAGGGATTGGCGAAAAGACGGCCGTGCAGCTTTTGACGACCTACGGAACGCTGGAAAATGTGTATGCGTCGATCGACGAGATCAAAGGAGCCGTCAAGAAGAAACTGGAAACCGGAATTGAAGACGCTCGACACTCGCAATGGATGGCGCAAATTCATCTCGATGTGCCGTTGGAGATTGATCTCAAATCCTGCCAGCTACACGGGTTTGATGAAGCGGTTGTGTTACCTCTTTTCGAGAAATTAGAGTTCAAATCCTTTCTCAATCGGGTTAAAAAATGGCAACAACAGTTGAGCGGCGAATTTGTGGAAGACAAGCCTGTTGCCGAGCCGGATCAGCCGTCTGCTAATGTTCCTCGATTTGAGAGTGACGATCTGTGGTTCTTTAGCGCCGAAGATACCGAAAATGCCGAAAAGATCGAAGCGGTCACGATTTCACCTCAGATCATTGACACGCCCGAAAAACTGGCTGACCTGATCGAAATTCTGCAAACCTGTACCAATCCAGAAATTCCGGTCGCCTGGGACACTGAGACAAATTCTCTAGAGCCGCGAGATGCTGATTTGGTGGGAATTGGCTGCTGTTGGGCAGATCAGTTTGACTCGGTTGCTTACATTCCTCTGGGGCACACGTCGGGCGGCAATCTCAATAAAACCACGACCCTCGAAGCGCTGCGTCCGATTTTGGAAGGGAGTCAATATCCCAAAGTGTTGCAAAATGCCAAGTTCGATCGCCTTGTTTTGCGCTTTCAGTCTATTCATCTAGAAGGGGTCGTCTTTGACACGATGTTGGCCAGCTATGTGATCAATCCCGAAAGTAGCCACAAACTGAGCGATTTGAGTCAGCGCTATCTCAGTACCCAATCTCAAGACTACGAAGATCTGGTGTCTAAGGGACAAACGATCGCGGATATTCCGGTTTCCAAAGTCGCCATCTATTGCGGATTGGATGTGTATACGACGTTTCATCTCGTGCCAAAACTGCGATCGGAGCTACAGGCCCTTCCTCAACTGCATCGCTTGTTATTGGAAGTTGAGCAACCGTTAGAACCAGTGTTGGCAGAAACGGAAGCGTGCGGTGTGCGAATTGATCAGGCGTATCTCAAAGAATTCTCGAAAAATCTGGAGCAGGATTTACACAGCCTTGAGCAACGTGCTTATGAGTTTGCGGAGGAGAAATTTAGCCTCGGATCGCCCAAACAACTGAGTGAATTGCTGTTCGATCGCCTGGGACTCGATCGCAAAAAATCACGCAAAATCAAAACAGGCTATTCCACCGATGCGGCAACCCTTGAGAAGCTACAGGGCGATCATCCCGTCGTCGATTTGATTTTAGAACATCGCACGCTCTCAAAGCTGAAATCAACTTATGTAGACGCTTTGCCGACGCTGGTTCGGCCCGATACACATCGAGTTCACACAGACTTTAACCAAACGGCGACTTCAACAGGGCGGCTGTCTTCCTCTAATCCCAACCTGCAAAATATTCCCATTCGTACGGCGTTTAGTCGTCAGATTCGCAAGGCATTTATTCCGCAAGACGGCTGGCTGATGGTGGCGGCAGACTATTCACAAATCGAGTTGAGAATTCTTGCTCACCTGAGTCAAGAGCCTGTCTTACTAGAAACTTACCGCAACAATCAAGACGTTCATACGCTGACGGCTCGACTATTGCTTGACAAAGAAGAGATCAGTTCTGAAGAACGCCGTCTAGCAAAAATTATTAACTTCGGGGTGATTTACGGCATGGGTTCCCAGCGGTTTGCACGAGAAGCAGGCGTGTCTCCCTCTGTTGCCAAAGAATTTATCGAACGGTTTAACGATCGCTACTCCCGTGTGTTTGCCTATCTCCAACAAATGCAGCGAGAAGCGATCGCCAATGGCTATGTCGAGACGATTTTGGGACGACGACGCTACTTCAGGTTTGCCAGCGAGTCATTACAAAAACTGCGCGGTCGAAAGCCCGATGCGATCGAGTTAAATAAACTTAAACTCCGCGATCAGTTTGATGCGGGATTATTACGAGCCGCCGCCAACGCTCCTATTCAAGGGTCTAGTGCTGACATTATCAAGATTGCCATGATTCGCCTGCACGAGCTACTCAAAGACTATCAAGCAAATCTGTTGCTGCAAGTGCATGACGAACTTGTGTTTGAAATCCACCCCGACGACTGGAAAAGCTTAGAGCCTCAGATCAAATCCACAATGGAAGACGCTGTGCAATTAAGTGTGCCGCTATTGGTAGAAATTCGTGCGGGACAAAACTGGATGGAGACGAAGTAGCAGAGCGTGGGAATTAACTGTTAGACATTGAACATTAGACATTGAACAGCAGCATTTTAAGCCCCTGTTGGGTCTTTGCCTTTGCAAAATGATATGCAGAAAGATGACGGCGATCGATTAAATAAGGCTCATCAGGTTGGTGAAAGTAATCGAGAAATCTATGGCGATCGTAGCATCGTGCAATATTACACTCAGTTGAATTTGCTCCAGCCTGCCGAACAAATGATTCTAGATTTGCTGAAAGATCAACTGTCAACGATGAAGATGCTAGACATCGGAGTAGGCGGGGGACGCACCACTCAACACTTCTCTCAACTTGTAAGAGACTATGTTGGCATCGACTACTCCACACAGATGGTTAAAGCTTGCCAAAAGCGCTTTTCAGCTTCTCCTCAGTCTTTGAAGTTTGAGGTTTGCGATGCTAGAAATATGAGTCAATTTGCAGACAACTCTTTTGACTTTATTTTGTTTAGCTTTAATGGAATTGATTATGTTTCACAGAGCGATCGCTTGACAATTTTCCGAGAAGTTAGCAGAGTCGGTAAGCCAGGAGCCTATTTCTTCTTCTCAAGCCACAATCTCAATGGAATTGAACCAGAATTTAATTGGAGAAATCGAATTAAATTCAATCCTTTGGCTACCTATGTCAATCTAGTGATGTTGGCTCTACTACGCTTTTTTAATCGGTCGATCGAGCTTGATCAACTCAAGACTGCTCCTCATGCAATCATCAAAGACGAATCTCACAACTTTCGCCTCAATACTTACTACATTAGACCTCAAGCACAGATCACTCAACTAGAAATAGACTTTAGCAATGTGCAAATTTATTCCTGGCAAAGTTGTCTAGAAATTACTTGTGAAACTGAGTTGTCTTCTAATACAGATATGTGGCTTTACTACTTGTGTACAGTTAATTGATCAAGAATTACAGCAGATTTCAGGTTTATATTGTTGCTGGGTCTGTCCCCCAATATTCGCAGTATTCTGATAGGGTCGCATCCGGGTGTTGCTCTACGATCAAGGCTAACTGAGCCTCACAGCCTGCTAACTCACGCTTCATCCCTCCCCCTTGCTTCCTTGGGTTGAGATGTCCTTCGACTTGTTGTTTGAGCATCTTCTGCACAAAAGCTTTAGTGACCTCAAATTGAGCCGCTATCTTCCGAACCGAGGAGCCGCCCGCTTGATTGCACAGACTTAAAACCTGCTGTATTTGTGCGAATGCTAGAAAGATTCGTCGATCGCAGGTTGTCGATCTTTGAGACAATCCTTTCAAGGTTAGAATTCACCAATGTCTCACTCTATTGCTGCCCGATCGCCTCATCCAGTTTTACAAGCAAAAGCCTTGACTCGTCGCTTTGGGGGATTAGTCGCGGTTAATCAAGTTTCTTTTAGCGTTAACACAGGCGAAATTTTCGGACTCATTGGCCCCAATGGCGCGGGCAAAACGACGTTGTTTAATCTGGTGACGGGGCTGGTTGAGCCATCTAGTGGACAAATGCTTTATCAAGGAACCGATATTTCTCGCCTGCGACCCCATCAGATCGCCCAAAAAGGAGTGGCCAGAACCTTTCAAAATATTCGCTTATTCTCAGACCTGTCGGCTCTAGAAAATGTCATGATTGCTCGACATATTCACACCCAAAGCGGACTTTTTCGAGGGGTATTGGGGCTGTCACCTGGGCCGCGAGAAGAACAGCAAACGCGATCGCGAGCCAGCGAATTGTTGAATCTAGTCGGACTGAGCGATCGTGCCCAAGAAAAAGCCTGCAATTTTCCCTATGGCGATCAGCGTCGGCTAGAAATCGCCCGTGCTTTGGCGCTAGAACCCTCCGTCTTGCTGCTCGACGAACCTGCTGCGGGAATGAATCCGCCCGAAAAGCAACAGTTGAGTGACTTTATTCGCACGATTCGGGATCAGTTTGATTTGACAATCTTGCTGATCGAGCATCATGTGCCGCTGGTGATGGGGCTGTGCGATCGCATTGCGGTTCTCGATTTTGGGCAACTCATTGCGCTGGGCGATCCGGCGGAGGTCAAGCACGATCCGGCAGTGATCGAGGCTTATCTGGGAGGATGAACGGATGGAAAATCTGCCGCTTTTAGAGATTCAAAACCTGAGCGTTTGGTATGGCGCAATTCAAGCACTGCAAGCGATCGATCTGACCATCTACCCTGGAGAAGTGGTCACGCTACTTGGCGCAAATGGAGCTGGAAAAAGCACCACACTGAGAGCCATTTCGCGCGTCGTCAACCCGCGTCAGGGCAGCATTCTCTATCACCGTCAAGAAATTACGCGGCGGCAGCCTCACGAAGTCGTCAAACTAGGAATTGCTCACAGTCCAGAAGGGCGAAGGGTTTTGACTCGTCAAACGGTGTTGGATAACTTGGAGTTAGGGGCTTATAGTCGAGCCGATCGCCTGGGCATCAAGTCAGACATTGAGCAGCAGTTTTTACAGTTTCCACGATTAGCCGAGCGCAAAAATCAGCTTGCAGGCACCTTGAGCGGCGGAGAACAGCAGATGTTGGCGATCGCTCGTGCCCTGATGAGTCGTCCTAAGCTGTTGCTTTTAGATGAACCGAGTTTAGGATTGGCCCCAGCGATCGTGCGAGAAATTTTCTCTATCATTCAAAACCTAAGAACCACAGGAATGACAATTCTCTTAGTCGAACAAAATGCTAATCTCGCGCTACAAATCGCCGATCAAGGTTACGTGTTAGAAGCTGGCTGCATCACCCTATCAGGGTGCGCTGAAGACTTGTTGAGCAACGATCGCATTAGACAAGCCTACCTGGGATAGTTTTTAGCCGTCGTAAGTTCAACTATCCAGGTAGCTGTCTTTCGGCAGACCTTTCGATTTCAAGCTCGATCGTCCCTCCAAAGCACTCTTTTACTCACCAAAGCACCAGGCGAATCCGATCAAAATTCCCAATCCTGTTAGCCAAAGGGGAACTTTTAGCGCAAAAACAAATTCTAAAGGAACTAGAACCAAAATTTGAGCAAGCGACAATCCTGCCAAGAGAACCACAACTAAACCGACTAAAGGCATCGTTCTTGTTTTGCTGAAGAATGACTTTGATCATAGATCGTATCAAAACACCAAAGCTGTCTGATGATCAGTCAGAGGTCTTTTTAGTTGTAGCAACCCTTCGTTTTTAATGCTCATTTGCTCAAGCTGGTTTAACTCTGAACGCTAAGTAGTTTCTCCGGAGCTATTTTCTACTTTGCGTAGTATTTATATTATTTCTATGTGAAATAAACACGGATAGAACTGTTAAGAGCAGTAAACTAAAAATAGCTAAGTTCAGAAAAAAGTACGGGCAAAAAGCCCACCTCAATAGACCATTCAAGCAATTTGTAAAACTTTTAGTGTGTGAGATAGTTGATGATGATAAATTTGGCTAAAAATCGATTTAAGTGGAGCAGTATCTTAGCAGGACTCGTTACCTTGGGAGCCGTTCCTGTTGGGGCACAACCCGCAAATTTTGGCACTCTAACACTCAATTCCGAAACTCGATCGGGAGTTTTGTCAGGCTCTACAGGAGGCTCAACTTCGCTGCCTGCGATCGTCAGCAATCGCGATCGTAATAATAATACATGCCTGGGATTTGCTGACCCCAAACCGGATCACACATTGGTATTACAACAGCCTTTTTCTCGACTGAAGTTGAGTATTAACAATGGAGGAAATGACACCACGATCGTCGTTTCTGGCCCTAATAACACTATCCGCTGTAGCAGTGATTCTGATAGTAAAGATGCCAACCTCGAAGATACGGATTGGCAACCAGGCACTTATCGAGTTTGGGTCGGCTCGATCGAATCCGGTAACCGACGCAACTATCGACTAACTGTGCAGGGAAATTAGACCTAAAGCTTGTCGATTGCACATCAAGCCCACTCCTCGTCTACTCAAGTAAGGCGGGGACTTCTAGATTGAAGCACTTTTGAAACTTAAGCTAAGATCCCATTGCTTCCCCCAAAAGGCACAGGTTTTGTCGATTGAAACATCTCTTAAAGTAGACTGCCAAAGCATACCTGACGTGACTCTTGATAGAGCGAAAACTAGCGTGAGCACACTACATTCAGATTAAGGAATGAATCAGTTCGTGTAGGTTGATTCTGCCCTCAATCTTTCACTTGTGGAGCGCAAAATATGACTGGGATTTTGGTAGATGCAAGTAGACTAAATCGTTTGACAACTGAGGAGTTAAAAAACGAAATTTTAGCGCTCACACACGATCGAGATGCTGACCCCTTAAACGAGAAAGTTCTGTTTCACAAAAACGAATTGTCTCCTTATTTTGAGGAATTGAGCCAAAGAAATCCTTATCCGATCGCTGCCGAACAAATCCCCGTCGTGTTGGGCGTGTGGACTCCCTACTGGTCAACCATTCCCTTTCATGATGCTTTGCCAGGTCGCATTCACGACGCTTCTTATCAGATTTTTGGCAACCGGGGCTACTATGGCAACATTGCTCGCTATGCGCCAGGTCATCAAGTCAAATTGCTCAATCGATTCTCTTCTTTTCTAGCGGCTTACGACTTTATGGTGCTGCAAAAGTTTGAGGTTAGAGAAGGGGAATGGTACATCCAAAATGTGGGAATCGAGCAGGCTTTCAAACGAAGAGAAGCGCCTTTGACAATCGAGAAAGCTGAAGAGTGGTTTAACACGGTTGTCGAGTCTCGTCTAAGCAATCAAAAAACAGAACTTCCTGAAACGCTGAAGTTAGAAAACTTAGACAAAAACACGGTCAAAAAGTTTGAAAAGACTTACCTGGCAACGCCAAAGTTTGAACATCTTTATGTAGATCACGACTTTCGCTTAGTGAAAACGCAGCGTGAAGCTAAACAAAGACCGTCTTATACGATCGCTATTCGTAGAAAATGAGATATGGCCGTCCTAACTCAGTTGTAAGAATTTTGAAATAGTCCGTTTTTAGTGACTCGCTCTTAGCCATTGACAGAGGGCTAACCACTAAAGGACAATCACAGAATTTTCAGGCATTGCTGAATCGTGGGATGAATTGCCTCAAAGTGGAGGGAAAATCAATGTTCAAAGTCCCTCACTTGTGGGGGATTTAGGGGGCGAAAAGATTGACACTTCCCACGTATTCATCCCTCCAATCAGCAACGCCAATTTTCACAACTCAAAAGGGATAGCAATATTTTTCACAACTCAAAAGGGATAGCGATATTCACGAATTTGGATGCAGAATGATCGCTTCAGAAAATAGCTTTGATCTTCTGTGAGGTTCCTTGAAAGGAAAACTTAGTGATTGCTAATTTTGACGATCGCCCCCTGCTCAGATGGGTATCGATTTTGGCTTGCACTTTTGAGCAGGTTGACTCCTAAAATAAGCACCGTAACAGGAATGCCGATCGACACCAATCCCTTCAAACTGGCGTGCCCTTGTAGTAAGTATTGAGCGCTACTCGAAAGCCCAAACGCCAGACTCGTCAACCCAAACAAGCGAGCAGCAGGAATCAGAGCAGCAATCGTCAACACGATCGAGGCATACCAAGGCATCAACCAGGGCGTCGCGAACAACAACAAAACGAGCGTGACCCAGCCAATATCCTCGGTTAGATGCAGCGGTGTGTCCTCCCAGCGTCGGCAACTTCGCCAAAGTATCCAGGCATAAAACCCCGCAAATCCTGCGAGAGTCACCCGGACAACTCCCAGAAGAATAACCTGCTGTTGGGCAAGCGTCAGCGTTTCAGGAGAAAAAATTCTCACGAGATCTAGCGCAAACTTAGCGATCGTATGCAGCGACGACTGATATTGGCCAGCGACACCCGGATTAAGCAAACTGCTCCAGGCTTGAATTTCAGGAAAGGCAGTTACCGATAACAAGGCGATCAAGACTATTGAGAACACCATTGCGTTAATTAAGGCTTGCCAACGACGCTGACGAATCAAAAAAACAGCTACCAGAGGCATCCAAACTAATGGAATGGTTTTGGAGAGAAAGCCCGCCCACAATGCCACAAAGCTTCCCCAATAGTGCTGTCGCAGCAGACTGACTGCTAACACAATTAGACTCGTAGACACCAAAACATCTACGTGTGCAGAAGCAATCTGCTCCATCAACAATAGGGGGTTGATTAAGTAAGCGATCGTGACTTTATCGCAGCTCAAATTTCCTTGAGAATTCATCGGCAACGATCGCCAAATTAAATAGCCGTTGAGAATATGAAATCCCAAACAGATCGCCTTGAAACTGTAAACGCTGAGAATCGGATCGAGCGATAAAACTGCGGCCGATAGTGTAAAAAAGAACTGAGAAACAGGCCCATAGGTCGAAGTTTGTCCCCAATCCACAAAGGGAGACAATTCGGATACAAACACCCCAGCCCTCACCAAAAATGGGTTGGCATGACTCAGATTCATCAGCCCTGCATGGAGGTAAAGATAGACATCATTCCCCAGCGGATAAGCGATAAAAGCGAGTAAAAGAAAAGTGGCCGCCTTTCGCAACAGGGTGAAGAAATGAGAGGGAGTCGTCGATCGCGAGTCGTCAAACAACCAGATTAGATAGAGAACCGCCAGCACAAGATAGGTGCCTCCGATCTCAATTTGGTTGGCCAGGCTCGAAAAAGTCGCAAATTTCTTTCCACCCGCCAAAATGTAGTGAAACTTATCTAACCCCAGATTAACGAGAGCAACGCTCAAATAAGTCGCGCAGAATAAAGCACTCGCCGTCAATATTCCTGCTTTCTTCACGTAGTTTTTTGAATAATTTTATATAAATATAACATCGGCCAAAGTGACATAATCTGACCCGTGACAGAGGCTTATTTTTGCAGCAAATCGGTTAACTTTGGGAAGCGCAAAACGATCGATTACCATCGATGGTTTTTTGAGAAAGCGTCCATCCTCTAGTTACAGGGGCGATCGCTCAGATTCAGGTTCTTTTATTGAGAAATACGACAGACGTGCTTAAAAGACGTGGGTGGCTGATTTTAGGAGTCGTTGCAACGATCGCAGTTTTGACGGTTTCCTATTTCCTGTTGGGTCAAAGTATTGCTGCCCGTCTGCCCCAAAGCGTCTGTGTCTCTGCCTACGAAGCGGGAATTCTCTGTTATCGACAACCCAAACTACTCTTTAGTCAGAAAACCACGGCGATCGCCACCAGTCCCAATGGCAAGCTTTTGGCCAGCACCAGCGAATCGACCATCTATCTATGGGATTTGCAAACCGAACGGTTTACCACGCTCAAAGGGCACAAAGATTGGGTGAGCGCGATCGCGTTTAGTCCCGATGGTCAAATTTTGGCAAGCGCCAGCCTCGATCGCAGCGTCAAGTTGTGGAGCCTCAAAACGGGCGCACTTTTGGCGACCTTCTACACTGGGCGCGTCACTTGTCTCACTTTTAGTCCCGATGGTCGCACACTAGCGACGGGCAGCCGACTTTCTAAATGGGCAGATGGCTCCTACAGTCGGATGGGCGTACAGTTTTGGGATGTAGAAACTCGCCAATGGATCGATAGTCTGGGAGATCAGCCCGTGACCGCGATCGCCTACAGCCCCAACGGAACCCAACTCGCGATCGGAAATCGCAAAACTCAAATCTGGCAGCTAAAAACTCAAAAACTTTTGCACACCCTCAATTCAGGTGATTTGACAGCGCTACTCTTTACCCCTGATGGCGAAGCGTTACTAACGGGCAGCAGTCGCATCAAGCAGTGGGATGTCAGATCGGGAGACCTGACACACACGTTCTCTTCGGGCGCATCTGATCTGGCATTGAGTCCTGATGGCGTGACGCTGGCCACCGGAACGGGTGGAACCGTGCAACTCTGGCAGCTCGATAACGAACAACTCTCTGGTATTCTACGAGGCTCTTGGCACAGTAGCGTATCGGTCGAGTTTGGGCTAGGAGGGCGAACGATCGTCAGTAGTGGCAGTGACGGCATTCGAGTGTGGCGACCCGATGAAGAATTGTGATAGCTAGAAGGCTTTGATTTGGGCTTGGGACTCTAGATATTAAACCAAACAGCCTCAAAGTTTCTAACGTCTTCTAGCGTCCAAGGTCTAGCATCCATTGCTTAATCTCCACCAAATTCTACATCTCCACTTGACACTAAATCTCAGCCTAAACAGTTACAATGCCCTGTGATTGGCGTAAGAGGCACGAGAGAATGCGGCAAAAAGATCGCCAGAAACGGGGCACTCAAGGATTTGTGCGATTCAAAAATCTGGGGCTGATTGTGACGGGTAGCCTGCTAGTTGTGGGGACGATGACCGCGATCGGCGTTTTGCGATCGGGCGATCAGTTCTTTAGTAGAGTGAGCACGCTGTTTAGCAATCCTCAGCCTGAGCCGAAGGTAGAAGCGCGATCGGTTGTTATTCAGCAGATTCGAGATGCCAGCGAGTTGACGACCGCGGTCTTCACAATGGAAGCAGTTGTGCCAACACAGCAAGATGCGACAGTGGGCCGCTTTGTAGTGGGGACGACAAAACTTCTCTACATTGCTTACGGAGAGGTGCGGGCGGGCGTAGATCTGAGTGCTTTAAAGCCTGAAGATGTGCAGGTTGTGGGGCAAAGGTTGAAGTTAAGATTACCGCCGCCTCGTGTGTTAGACAGCAAAATTGACGTAAATCGCTCCAAAGTTTACGACTACAACCGGGGAGTTTTGGGGTTGGGGCCGGATGTCGCGCCTGTGCTGCAAGACCTGGCCCAGAAGGAAGCGCTCAAAAAAATTCAGGCAGCGGCGGTGACCGACGGAGTACTACAAAGAGCCAACGATCGAGCAAAACTGGTCGTCACCCAACTGGTCAAAGTGCCAGGAATTCAGGAAGTTGTCATTGAAACTCAGCAGCCAACTCTGAGCGATCGTTAAACTTAATGAGTCAAAAAATTTACTCAGTTCTGAGTGTATTGCATCTATTTAGAGAGTTTATACACTGAGTAATATTAAGGACTTTTCGATTCTAAGATTAAGTGTTTGTAGGTAGTCTTCCCGTTAAAAATTGAGAATTTCTTCAAATACCTGTTTTTTAGTCACTGGATTCTGAGAAGCGATCGTAAGATCATAAATTCAGGGATCACTCTATTGATAGGTGATCCCCAGGATTCTCCAATCTTAAAATTAATATAAACATTGCTGACACAAAGCATAAATACTTATCATAATAAAGAGGTCAACACAGAATAAACTTTCACGAAAGTCGCTCGACTAAGTAGTTTTAGATACATTTTTTGTTTTTGACAATTCAGATGGGTCATTTTTGGGTGAGATCGTCTTTCTCAAGTTCAAATTTTTGAAAATTGCTGAGGTTTAAAATGCAAACGGTACAAACAGTTCGATGTCCAAATTGTGGCAGTCACGCCGAGCGTCACCACCTCGAAAGTAATCACCTGACCCGTACTCAGTGCCCTACTTGTGATTATTTGATGATCACCTGCGCGAAGACGGGCAAAGTGATCGAAGCTTACGCCCCTGGGATCTATGCGCGGCGGTGAGGGAGAACTTCGATGATCTGTTTCCCCTTTGGGGGTAATCCGCTTCGCGAGGAGAGATGAGGGATGAAAGAGTGCTGTCCCTCTGCCTCTTGTTCTGTAACGTCTATGGTTCAGACTTCGGTTCAGACTTCGATCGCTTTGAGATACCCGCAGGCGATTGCTTTCCCACAGCTCTTGACTCTACTGTGAATTCGGGGATTTCTTGCAGTTCGGCATCACTCAAGCGGTACTGTTCACAAACCAAACTGAGCCGAGTTCCCGTGGATTTGACCGCATTGACCGAGTGAGTTAAGTCGCCCTGAAAATGGACAAGCTGATTGACTTGAGGTTTGATCTGCCCAACTTGTTGTTTATGACTTCGTAAGAGCAATTCTCCGCCCTGCAAGTCTGAAACTACCTGCACATAAAGAACGCTGACGATCGCAGGGGGCAGAATTGTCTTGCAATAAGACCGTAGGGAGCGATCGATATGAGGATCGACCCGTGACCCTTCTTTGAGAAGCAACGGATTGAGATAAAACGCATTGCAATCGGGCTGAAGCGCCAGGTCTAAATAAAGTTTGAAAAAGGGAAACATTCGCTCAACTTTTTCTTTTCCAGACTGTTGAAATACCACAGAAAATCCCTTTGTATTGACAAAATCACGATTCAAATTGTTAAGTGCAAAATAAGGACAAGCTGAAATTTCTCCACGAAGATCATTCAAGTAAGCAACCGGAAAGGCATTGGAGTGTTGGCGATAGTATTTCACAGCAATTCAATCAAGCGTTAAATGACAAAATGAGAGACGTTTACTTTTATTACATCTAGTTTATCAACCGTGTGATCCCTAATCTTGTGTTAGATTGTTGGTTAGGAATTATTTTCGGCCGTGTAATCCGTTTTTTAAGCGTTTCTCCGAATCTACTCTCTACATTCACTGATTCTGGAGATACTCCATGTCTATTTACGTTGGTAACCTTTCTTACGAGGTCACTCAAGACGATCTCACGCGGACTTTTGCTGAGTATGGCGATGTCAAACGTGTACAGCTTCCCACCGATCGTGAAACGGGTCGTCTGCGCGGCTTTGCATTTGTAGAAATGGGCACCGAGGCTGAAGAAACCGCAGCGATCGAAGCCCTTGATGGCGCTGAATGGATGGGCCGCGATCTCAAAGTCAACAAAGCCAAACCCCGCGAAGAAAGAGGATCTTCAGGTGGCGGAAGCTGGGGCAACAAAGGTGGTTCTTCTCGTCGTTATTAAGGATTAAGACCAAGAGCACTCTACTCTAAAGTCTTGGGGGTGGACGAAGAGTCTGCCCTTTTTTTATGGAGATGGGAGAGGTTAGATTTCGGATTTTGATTCGTGCCCTCTTACCCGGATCAGCCAACTTAATGAGGAAATCGGATGACCCAAGTGACTCCTGGTGAAAGTGAAGGGATTGAGTCCGTGTTACGCCGATTCAAACGAGAAGTTTCTAAAGCAGGCATCTTTCCAGACATGCGAAAACATCGACATTTTGAGACTCCGATCGAGAAGCGAAAACGCAAAACCCTCGCCATGCACAAACAACGTAAGCGGAAGTTTCGCTATTAGGTGATGGTCAAAAGGGCGGCTCTAAAATCTGATTCGCGAATCAAAATTCATCCTGCATTCCTCATCCCCAATTTCCTATGAACACCAAAGAATTCTTGAGTCGATATCACGCCGGACAACGAGACTTTAAAGACCTGAATTTGATGGCCGCAAATCTGAGAAATCTAAATTTGAGTGGCGTTAATTTGACTGGAGCAAACCTCACCAAAGCAAATTTGACTCGCACCAATTTAAGTCGAGCAAATCTCACAAATGCCATTTTGACCGGGACAAACTTAACCGAAACCAATTTAACTAAGGCAAACTTAACGAATGCTAATTTGAGTGATACCAATCTCAAGGATGCAAACCTAACTCAGGCTCATCTGCGCGGTGCCGTTATGCCAGAGGGTGAAAATTCTATGGTGAGCCAGGTGCAATCTTCCTTAATTGAGGACTCGATCGCCTATTGAGCGTCAGTTCGACAAAGGGGTTTCGCTTCGTTACCAGGCACTTCTGACTTCCAAGCCGCCAATTCTGGGAGACTAGCGAGCCTGAATACCGAACACATTGACCTACTCTGGCTACATGCCTGGGATTCCACAACGCCCGTCGAAGAAGTGATGCGTGCCTTTGATGATCTGGTGCGATCGGGCAAGATTTTTTACATTGGCATTTCGGATACGCCTGCATGGATTATTTCTCAAGCCAACACGATCGCGAATCTGCGCGGCTGGACTCCCTTTATCGGACTGCAAATCGAATATTCCCTCAAAGAACGCACACCCGAACGCGACTTGCTGCCAATGGCGCAGGCGTTTGATATTGGCGTGACGGCCTGGAGTCCTTTAGCGGGCGGACTTTTAACAGGCAAATACAACAAACCCGAACCTGCCGACGGACGCTTAAGCAATCCCAATATGTCTTCTCCGGTGAGCGAGCGCGATTTGAGCATTGCCCAAGAAGTGATTCACATCGCCGAAGCGATCGAGCGCGACTCTAACCGCCCGTCTTGGAGGCTCTCAACTGCCCACAGGCTGCGTCTGCTTCTAATCCACGGGGCCGCCGCACACTCACCGCAATATGTCGATTGTTGAGCGCATTGACGAAGGTTTGGATGCGACGCTGATCCGGTTTTTGATAGTCAACTTCACTGATTGGATTGTAAGGAATCAGATTGACGTGACTCTGGAAGCCTCGAAGGTGATCGGCAAGCTCGATCGCATGGTCTTCGCAGTCATTCAATCCCGCTAACAGAATGTATTCAAACGTGACGCGCCGCCCGGTGAGTTTGACATATTCGCGGCATTCATCAAGGAGCGCTTCTAGCGGATATTGGCGCGCGCTGGGAATCAACTGTTCGCGTAGCGCTTGATTGGAGGCATGAAGACTGACAGCAAGGGTCGCTTGCAGGTGATGGTCGGCGAGTCGTTGGATTCTACCGGGAATGCCGACGGTGGAAATGGTGATCAGCCGCTGACCGATGCCAATGTCTTCGTTAATCGATTTGACCGCACCCAAAACATTGTCGCTGTTGAGCAACGGTTCGCCCATGCCCATAAACACGACGTTGCTGACTCGCTGCTGAAACACTTCTTGCACCGTCAGCACTTGGTCAACAATTTCGTGACGTTCTAGATTGCGCGTAAAGCCGCCCTTGCCCGTCGCACAAAAGTCACACGCCATCGGACAACCCACCTGCGATGACACACAGACCGTCAGCCGCTTCTCAGTCGGAATGCCCACGGTTTCGACAATCTGCCCGTCGCGCAGTTGCAGCAAAAATTTGATCGTGCCGTCGAGAGCCTTCGCCTGATAGTGAATCTTGGAGCGCCCGATCGCATAGTCCGCCAAATTTTCGCGCCACTGTTTGGGGAACACAGAAATCTCCGTCAGCGATCGCGCCCCTTTTTGATAAATCCACTGGTGAAGCTGCCGCGATCGATAAGCGGGTTGTTGATGGTGCTGCACCCAATCGGTCAGTTCTGCAACGGATGCACCAACTAAGGGCTTGTAGCTGGCAGATGGCTCAATTTGCGGGATCACGGCGAGATCAAGATAAGGGGAATTCCTATTCTAAGCTGAGATTCGCGATCGACGGTTCCCAAATCGAGATGGGCTAAAGAAGGCGCGATCGAACTGACCAAATTTGCTTAAGATTTATGAAGGTTCAATCAGTGGAACGCTCAACATGACAGTGAAACCGGGGTCAAAGCCCTCTTCAAACTCATCAGAATCCTCTACGCCCACCGGGGGCGCTCTGGTACAAATCGAGAATCTCAGCAAAACCTTTCAAGAAGGGGAGATGCAAAGGACGGTTCTCAATCAGGTTAGTTTGACCTTTGAGCCGGGAGAATTTGTGGTGCTGCTGGGTCACAGTGGTAGTGGTAAAAGCACTCTGCTCAACCTGATTAGCGGCATCGATCAGCCATCGTCAGGGATTATCAAAGTGAATGGCGTTTCGGTGACTGAGCTAGACGAACGATCGCGCACTCTTCTACGTCGAGACCAAATCGGCTTTGTGTTTCAATTCTTTAATCTCATTCCGACGCTGACCGTTTTAGAGAATGTGACGCTGCCTCAAGAATTAGCGGGGCGATCGTCGCAGGTCGCTCAACAGTCGGCGATGAAGCTTTTAGAACAGGTCGAACTCGCCGATCGCAAAGACACCTTTCCAGACAAACTTTCTGGCGGACAACAACAGCGGGTGGCGATCGCGCGTGCTTTGGCGCACAGTCCCCTTTTGGTGCTGGCTGACGAACCCACCGGAAACCTCGACGAAGAAACCGGACAGCGCGTTTTAGAGATTCTGCTAGATCTGGTTCGTGCGACCAATAAGACGTTGGTAATGGCCACCCACAATCCTGACATTGCGCGACGAGCCGATCGGGTGCTCAGAGTTCAAGATGGGCAGTTGACAGTCACTCAAGCGGGCGATTAGCTTCGCAAGTTCCTTCAAATAAAACCGCTCACCAAAACGAAGTCTGCCCTCACAGACCAGAAAAGCGTTTTAACTTGTGTAGGTTTCGTGCTGATAGCCGCAAATTGATTGAACTTCTGGATTTATTGAATTCACCATCCTGAGAACGACTCTGAGAGAATGCTTTAACCTGCGAAGGCGGATTTTGTTCTAATTGCAAATTCATTCGCCCGGTTTAATTCAATCTTCGACCCTTGTTGAGAATCATCCATTCACACGAACTCATGACCCTGAAAGTTTACGGAATTCCGACTTGCAACACCTGCAAAAGAGCACTTAAATGGCTGCAAGAAAATGAGATCGCATTTGAATTTATCAACACCAAAAATCATCCACCCGATCGCGCACAAATCACAAACTGGGTACAAACCCTCGGCAGCAAACCCATGAGAAATACCTCTGGGCAATCTTATCGAGCGATCTCTTCGAGTTACCCGCAAGGGGTCGCAGACGACAAACAAACCTGGACAGATGACCAATGGATCGCCGCTTTTGCCCAAGATGCCATGTTGCTCAAACGCCCGTTGTTTGTCAGACAAGAGACTGCGCTGCTGGTCGGTTTTCCAGACAAATCAGAGCATTTGGAGAAGCTGACGCTTAAAAATTTATGACAAGATGAAGAAAGTTTTTGCGGGCAACACAGTCTGATGTCTTCAACTCCTTCATCGCTTGATTTACCCTTCCAACGACTCCGAGAACTGCGTCTGGCAATGCTGCACCTTCACAAAGCACTGCTCGACTCAGAACGGGTTGTCTATGAACAGTTTCACGGGCGCATCAAAACCAACGTCGAATTTTTTCAGCTTGTAACCGAGCACGAATGGTTTAATTGGCTGCGTCCCATTTCGCAACTGATCGTCAAAATCGACGAAGCCACCAGCGCCAAAGAACCGATGACGATCGCTCAAGCCAACCAACTGATCGACGAAGCCCGATCGCTCCTGCAACCGTCTCAAACAGGCACTCTGGGAGCGCGACAGCTTTATCGGGCCATTCAACGTGACCCCCAGGTGGCGATGCTGCAAGCTAAAGTTACCCAGTTGGTCAGCTAATTTTCTTTGGCAGGTTATCTAAAATTGTGAATTAATACTGGTGTAGACCCGATCGCATCTATCAGTCAGTTTCAACTCACAATCCCCTGGAGCAACTCATGAACCTTCCCACTTCTCAATCCGGCCCGCTTGATGTGGCGACCGCGATCGTTCAGCGTCGAGCTATCAAAAACTTTAAGCCAGACGAAATTCCTCCAGCCCTACTGCGTCAACTGGTAGACCTGACGATCGCCGCTCCGAGTAGTTTTAATCTACAAAGTTGGCGAATTGTGTTGGTGCAAGATGAGGCTCAAAAAGCCGCCCTGAGTGCCGCCTGTTGGGGACAACCTCAAATCACCCAAGCCCCTGTCACCTTTGTGTTTGCTGCTGACTCAGATGCCTGGAAAGAAGACCGGACAGCTTTCTACGAAACGGCGGTTCAACTCGGAAACTTGACTCCTCAAGCGGTGGAATATCTGCAAGACGCGATCCCACAGTTTCAGTCCGCCCTGGGCGAAAAGAACCGAGAGTACGCCGTCAAAGATGCCATGATCGCTGCAACGCATCTCGTTCTGGCAGCCCAAAGCTACGGGTTGGCGACCTGCTTTATGAACGGTTGGGTCGAAGATCAGGTCAAAGCGGTGATCGGGGCAGCCGACCAGCCCAACATCGCGATCGCCGTCGTCATCCCGGTTGGATTTGCCGCAGAACCCCGCAAAGATCCGGGTCGCTACCCCGTCAGTCACAATGTCTTTGTCGATCGCCTGAGCAACCCCTACGGCGGCTAAACCTGCTTCCGCTCGATCCTTTGTAGAATGGCTCCAAACGTCTCCGTGAGGAATGCTGTGTCTCTTGCAAATCAAAAAGTGGTGGTCATTGGGGCGAGTTCTGGAATTGGGCTGGCCGTCTCTCATGCGGTCGCCCGTGAAGGCGCAAACCTGGTCATGTGTAGCCGATCGTCAGAAACGCTCAATCAGGCAAAAGCGACCGTTCTCGGCAATGTCGAAAGCTTTGCAGTCGATATGACTCAGGAATCTGAGGTGGTTCAATTATTTACTCAGATTGGCACCCTCGATCATCTGGTGATTACAGCGGCCGCTAACGAACTTGACCGTCGAGGACGATTGACTGAGTTGACCACCGAGCAAGCACAGCGCAGTTTTGATAAATTTTGGGGCCACTTCTACGCAGCCAGATCCGCCGCTCCCAAACTCTCATCGAGTGGCTCGATCACTTTCTTTTCGGGGGTGTCTGCCTTCAAGCCAGCAAAAGAGGGAATGGCGGTTTTGGCCGCAGTAAATGGAGCGATCGCCACCCTGGGACGATCGCTGGCGGTTGAGTTGGCTCCCATTCGTGTAAATGTCGTGGCTCCTGGTGTCGTCGATACTGCCGTGTGGGATAGCCTTCCCGAAGCCGATTACAATTCTATGCTCACGTCTATGCAGCAGTCGCTTCCAGTGGGTCGAGTCGGGACGGCGGAAGACATTGCTCAAAGTGTTATTTATCTGATGACAAATCCTTATACGACTGGCGTTGTTTTACCAGTTGATGGTGGTTTATTGCTCATGTAGTCTGATCCATTCCTAAACTCATTACTTTAGAGGTCACGATGCGATACAAACTTTTGGGACACAGTGGTTTACGAGTTTCTGAACTCTGTCTCGGCACGATGACGTTTGGTGAAGATTGGGGGTGGGGCGGCTCGTACGAAGAAAGCCGAAAAATGTTTGATGCCTTTGGCGAAGCGGGCGGCAATTTTATCGATACCGCTAACCTGTACACGAATGGCACGAGCGAAAAATATGTCGGTGAATTTATCGCCAGCGATCGTGAAAAATGGGTCGTCGCGACCAAGTATTCGCTCAATATGGGCAACGCTGGAATGAACGCCGTTGGCAATCACCGCAAGAACATGGTGCAAGCCGTCGAAGCGAGTCTCAAGCGCCTAAATACCAACACATTGACCTACTCTGGCTACATGCCTGGGATTCCACAACGCCCGTCGAAGAAGTGATGCGTGCCTTTGATGATCTGGTGCGATCGGGCAAGATTTTTTACATTGGCATTTCGGATACGCCTGCATGGATTATTTCTCAAGCCAACACGATCGCGAATCTGCGCGGCTGGACTCCCTTTATCGGACTGCAAATCGAATATTCCCTCAAAGAACGCACACCCGAACGCGACTTGCTGCCAATGGCGCAGGCGTTTGATATTGGCGTGACGGCCTGGAGTCCTTTAGCGGGCGGACTTTTAACAGGCAAATACAACAAACCCGAACCTGCCGACGGACGCTTAAGCAATCCCAATATGTCTTCTCCGGTGAGCGAACGCGATTTGAGCATTGCCCAAGAAGTGATTCACATCGCCGAAGCGATCGAGCGAACCCCTTCACAAGTAGCGTTAAATTGGCTGATTCAGCAAAAGTTGGGAGTGATTCCGATCGTCGGGTCGCGCAAGCTTGATCAGCTTAAAGAAAATCTCGCCTGCACCGAGTTTCAGCTAACATCAGAACAGCTCCAACGATTGAATCAAGTCAGCGCGATCAAGTTAGGGTTTCCCCACGATTTTCTCAAAAGTCCGATGGTACAGGACTTTGCCTTTGGAGGAACCCTGGCAAAAATCGATAACCTGCGCGTTTAACCCCATTTACTTGAGGAAAAAGACGATGAGCGATCCGACCTCTGAATCCGTCATGACCGACGCAGTGTTGGCAGCCAATCTAAAAGCACAGCAAGAAAAAGGGCCTGACCTGCGGCAAGTTCACTCCAAAAGTCACGGCTGCGTCTGGGGAGAATTTACAGTGACAGAAACGCTACCAGACTCGCTCAAAGTCGGGATTTTTGCCAACGCTCAAACCTATCCCGCGTGGGTGCGATTTTCTAACGGATCGGAGCCTGAAAAACGGGGCAAACTGAAGAGCGATCGCGAACCCGATGCCCGCGGTCTGGCTATCAAACTGATGAATGTCGAAGGCGAAAAAGTTCTGGACGATGAAGAAAAAACGCAGGACTTTATTCTGTTAAATCATCCCGTTTTTTTTGTGCGAAATGTTCAGGGTTACATTGACCTGGCCAGAGCCAGCACCGATCCAGAAGTGGCCAAAGCAATGCAGCCCACGTTTGCAATTTTGCAGCAGATTGGCAGCAAGACGGTTACAAATCCGCTCCACATTGAATATTGGAGTACAACCCCCTATAAGCTCGGTAACCAAGCGATCAAATTCTCTGTAAAACCTCACACTTCAGACACAGGCGGCACGATACCCGATTCGGAAAACTATTTGCGTGAGGCAATGGTTGCCCATCTGAGTGAGCAAGATGCCCAGTTTGACTTCTTGGTACAACGATTTGTGGATGAGGAGAAAACGCCGATCGAAGACCCCATGCAAGAATGGAAAGCTGAAGATGCGCCCTACTTAAAGGTGGCGACGTTGAGAATTCCCAGTCAGGTGTTTGACTTTGAGGAGCGAAAGCGGTTAGACGAAGGGCTGTCTTTTTCACCGTGGCACACGCTGCCCGATCACGAACCCCTAGGCAGCGTCAATCTGGCTCGTAAGAAGATTTATCAGACGATCGCTCAAGCCCGTCGTGACACCATTCAGCAGCGCCTCAGAGAACCTTCTCCCCATAGCCAGTAGTTTGTGTGGGATCTTCAGCCCAATCGCTCAAATTTCACCTTGAGTCCATCTTTGGGGCGACGAGTGGGAATCAGCACCGCTTTGAGACTCTGATTGGGCGATAGTTTCCAGTGATAATTTCGCAAGAGGTGAGCGGCGACGAGTTTCATTTCAAGTTTGGCAAAGGCAAGTCCGATACAAATACGCGAACCGCCTCCAAACCCGATTAGACTAAAGGGCTTTTGTTTGGTGTTGTAAAAGCGATCGGGGTTAAATTGTTCTGGGTCAGGATACAGATCTGGCAAACGGTGAGTCAACAGAATCGAATATTGCGCCAGCCAGCCAGCCGGGACGTGATAGCCGTTAAATTCAAAGGGTTTGATCACACCTCGAAACCCGCCGCCTACAGGAGGATGCAGCCGTTCGATTTCATTAAAAACCTGATCCAGGTAGGGCATTTTGCTGATCTGCTCAACGGTCACATTTCCTGGTGGCTGCTCGTCTCTGGCTTGTTGCAAAACTTCGGGATGGCGACCAAGCTCTAGACAAAACCAGGTCAGCATCGAGGTGGTGGTTTCGTGACCTGCAAACAACAGCAGCATTGCCTGATCGCGAATTTCTTCTAGCGTCAAACAGTTTCCGTCTTCGTCGATCGCTCCGATCAACAAACTAAGCGCGTCATCGGTGGGGTTAGATCTGCGCTGTTCGATGACAGTGGTTAGATGGTCGAGCAATTTCTGACGAGCGGCGAGTCCCTTTCTGAGAGAACTTCCTGGCAGATTGCTTAAGCTAAATAAGCCATTCGTTAGTGTCGTAAAAAGCTGACTGAGGCGATCGCTTTCCTTTCCTGGATTGGTTCCCAAAAAGATTTGGCTGGCGATATCAAAGGTGAGCTTTTTGAATTCGTCGTACCATATGAATTCTTGCTGCTGCTCCCATTTTTGTAGATAGCGCTGAGTGATGTCATCCATGCTACAAAAGTATCGCGCCAGTGCTGCTCCATGAAAAGCTGGCATGATCAGTTTTCGATTGCGACGGTGTTCTTCGCCTTCTTGCACAAAGAGCGATCGACCCAGCAAACTCTTAAACGTATCGGGCCAGCCTTCTCGCCACGAAAAGTGATCAAAGTGACTCGACAGCAAAAATTCAACCGCCTCAGCACCCACCATAAACACAGTCGGTCTACCGATAATATGGCTTTTGAAAATTGGCCCATACTGCTGATAGCGTTTCTGCACAAAGTTAGGATCAAGGACGAATTGCAGCGTTTCGCCAATCAAAGGTAACCCAGTTTTTCCGGGGGGAAGAGGCATAAGTTGTCAGCTTCTTTGGAGAAGTACATAGACCATTAGACCATTAGACCTGAGTTGATCGCTGCTTTGAGCTTTTGAATTGCGGTGTGCTGAGTGTGTCCCTGCCCAACGATGCCATTTTCGAGACACCAGACCACCCAATAGCCTTGCCTCCTCGCCCTGCACTAACTACCCGCAGCAACGGCAGCAAACATTTCAACCGTTTTGATTTGAATTTCCTGGTCACCTTCGCTGGTGTTAATTTTGATCGGGGCTTGGCTCAAATGTCGATAAGGATTCCCTCAAACGG
>NZ_JBJPHU010000286.1:0-1279 GCF_052939515.1 Phormidesmis sp. 146-33 | reverse complement strand
GTTGGGGGGCAGAAGCGTTAAATACCGAAGCGAAAAAACTCTATCGAATTCACGTCAGATTAAAATTCGCCACAGAGATGACTTAGATCACAATGGTTAGAACGCGCAAACGCAAAGATTTAATTCAGAAGATTGCACAAGAACGACTCGGTTATGATGATTTGCGTCCCGGACAAGAAGCCGCCATCCGATCGCTGCTAGAAGGCAAAGACACGCTGGCTGTAATGCCGACAGGATCAGGAAAGTCAGCCATTTATCAACTCGCAGCCGAAGAGACTCCAGGAGCGACGATCGTGATTTCACCCCTGTTAGCGTTGCAGAAAGATCAGGTGGAAGCGATCGACGATCGAGACAAAATTGGCCATGCTGCGGTTCTCAATTCCACCATTTCGGTGTCAGAGCGGCTAGAGGTTTTTCAACGCTGGCAAAGTGGCGAACTGGAATTTTTGTTTCTCGCCCCTGAGCAGTTTAATAACCTGGATACGATCGATCTGTTGCAAACTAATAAACCTTCTCTATTTGTGATCGATGAAGCTCACTGTATTAGCGAATGGGGGCACAGTTTTCGACCCGATTATTTGCGATTGGGGACGGTGATTGAGGCGATCGGGCATCCCACTATTTTGGCGCTGACGGCGACGGCTTCTCCGCCCGTTCGAGAAGAGATTATGCAGCGTTTGGGAATGCGAGATCCACGAGTGATTGTGCGCGGATTTGACCGACCGAATATCTTTTTGAGTGTCGATCGCTTTGATGATGAAGCTGAAAAACGCGAAGTCTTTGTTAGACGAGTCAAACAAGCCGAAAAGCCAGGCATTGTCTACGCTGCAACCCGAAAGGAAACCGAACAGATCACAAAATTACTCAAACAAGCAGACATTCAGGCAGCCAGTTATCATGCTGGAATGAAATCAAAAGAACGTCATCAGGTTCAATCAGATTTCATGAGCGATAACATAGACGTGATTGTTGCAACAACAGCATTTGGAATGGGAGTCGATAAGCCAAATGTGCGCTTTGTGTTTCATTACAACATCAGTGATTCTGTCGATTCTTATTACCAGGAAATCGGACGCGCTGGGCGAGATGGCGATCCGGCGAATGCTGTCCTGTTCTACACACCAGACGATTTGAATCTGAGAAAATTCTTCTCTGGAGGCGGCAAACTAGCTGTCGAACAAATCGCCCAAGTTGCCCAAATCGTACAAAATCAGCGTGAACCGATCGACCCCAAAACCCTCCAAGAACTAACCGACCTTTCCAAATCCAAACTCCGAAC
>NZ_JBJPHU010000285.1:0-1285 GCF_052939515.1 Phormidesmis sp. 146-33 | reverse complement strand
GGGTCTACCGTTCAAACTATGCCGAGTCAAAGTCAAAGTGCCAACACATTAAGCACCTCAGCTTAAAATTCTCAAAGTTTCTGAACCCATATCCCAAGCGTTTGATTAACTTAAGCTTGTTGTTAATTCCTTCCACCACTCCACTCGTAGTTCTGTTGAAGAAATAGCTTGTAATCTCCTCTAACCAGTTCTCAATCGTTTTCACACTTTTTGGAAAGGTTTCTTTTGCATCTTCTAGCCAATCTGAAATTTCAAACACGGCATCCATTGCCGTCTGGGTCTGCTCAAAAATTGTTCTTAACGTCTCTTTTTGCTGATGCATTTGGGCTAGAAGAGGGGACACCTGTTTTACGGCTTCGAGTTTTAGCTTTTGAGTTTCACTCAAGCTTTCTTCCGGTTTGAGCAACGCATACTTACTCGACCTTAAACTGGATTGGATGCGGTCTTTCTCGGCTTTATCTAGCTCGGTTGTGCTGGCTTTCATCACTTGATTACGAGCTGAATTTAGCTCACGGCTAATCAGTTGCATGACGTGAAATCGGTCAGCCACAATCACAGCGTTCGGCATCACCTTTTGAATCAGTCCTCGATAATTTTCAGACAGGTCAATACTGACTTCTTGAACCTGGCTAAGAACCTCAGTGCCCCACTCACTCAACACTTCCTGAATATCTTCATGTTTACGCGATTTGACCATTCCTATCAGTTGTCTACGGTCTAAATCCACCAGTACCACCACATAGTGACCTTGCCCTTTTCTTAAGGCAATTTCATCCATGCCTAACCGCTGGAGTCCCTTCACCTCCACCTTCATTTTTTTTTACTCAGGTATTGCACCATTGAGGCAACTTCTTCATCCGTTAAATCGTGCTGCTTGGCCACAGTATGCAGGTCGCTATGAATGACTTGCTGCACGATCATCTGAGCAAATCGGTCAGTATGTCTGCGACGCGCTCCGATAAATTCAAACCTCTCACTAAAGGGTTTCTCACAAACGTGACATTTGAATTGTCGTCGATTGAGTTTCAGTAAAACTGAATGCTGACTGATGCTTAAATCTCGCACTAAATGCCAGTGATTTTGATGCAGGTGAGTGCTTTCATTCTGACAACGAGGACAGGTGACTTTTGTCGTGTTTGCTTCCACTTCTAAGACTAATTCCCGACCTAAATCGGAGTAATCTTCAACGTCCATACCGGGCAAATCAAGTAGTTGCGTCAGAAGAGGCTGCATAAGTGACAAAAAGTATTTTACAACACATTAGCATATAGCTTCCGGTAGACCC